>JASIJN010000382.1 GCA_030050125.1 Streptosporangiaceae bacterium
GAGTTCGAGCGGCCGGTGCCGGACGAGTCGGGCGACTACGACGACCCGGCGGTGCGCGGCCCGCTGCGCGAGGGCCTGCGGCCGATCGAGATCACCCAGCCCGAAGGGCCGAGTTTCGCCCTGGACGGCCACGAGCTGCGCTGGCAGGGCTGGTCGATGCGGGTCGGCTTCGACGCCCGCGAAGGCCTGATCCTGCACCAGATCGGCCTCGACGACGGCGGCGGGACCAGGCCGGTCATCTACCGGGCGTCCATCCCCGAGCTGGTCGTGCCGTACGGCGACCCGCGGTTCCGTTACTGGCAGACGTACTTCGACTGCGGCGAGTACCTGCTCGGGAAGTGGACGAACTCGCTGGAGCGCGGCTGCGACTGCCTGGGCGAGATCGCCTACCTGGACGCGACCGTGACCGACGACTTCGGCGCGCCGCAAGTGATCCGCAACGCGATCTGCATCCACGAGGAGGACTTCGGGATCCTCTGGAAGCACACCGACATCTTCAACGGCTCGGCCCAGACCCGCCGCCAGCGCCGCCTGGTCGTCTCGTCCTGGGCCACGGTCGGCAACTACGACTACGGCTTCTACTGGTACTTCTACCTGGACGGCAGCATCGAGCACGAGGTCAAGATGAGCGGCGCGCTGTTCACCGCCGCCCACCCCGGCGGCGACCAGCCGCACTCGGCCGAGGTCGCGCCGGGCCTGGGCGGGCCGGTGCACCAGCACCTGTTCAGCGCCCGGCTCGACATGACCGTGGACGGCCTGGCCAACGCGGTCGAGGAGGTGGACCTGCACGGGCTGGCGGCCGGCCCGGACAACCCGTACGGCAACGCCATCGCCCGGACCGTGACCCGGCTGCGGAGCGAGGCCGGGGCCGCGCGCCGGGGGGACGCCACCCGGGCGCGGACGTGGCGGGTGATCAGCACCGAGCGGGTCAACCGGTACGGCGGGCCGACCGCGTACACCCTGTACCCGGACGCGGCGCCGGTGCTGCTGGCCGACCCGTCGTCGTCGGTGCGCGCCCGGGCCGGCTTCGCCGCCAACCACCTGTGGGTGACCAGGTACGACCCGGCCCAGCGCTATCCGGCCGGCGACTTCGTCAACCAGCACCCGGGCGGGGCCGGGCTGCCGGCCTACATCGCCGCCGACCGCGACATCGACGGCGCGGACATCGTGCTGTGGCACACCTTCGGGCCGACGCACTTCCCGAGGCCCGAGGACTGGCCGGTGATGCCGGTGGCCCGGTGCGGGTTCACGCTGAAGCCCACGGGCTTCTTCGACCGGAACCCCGCGCTGGGCGTCCCGCCTCCGGCCGGCGGGCACTGCGCGGGCGATTAGCCGGCCCTGGGCCCGCGCGCCCGGCCGCCCGGCGCAAAGATGTGGTCACAGGATCCTGGTTGGGCCACAGCTTGCCGGCGACGTCCGTCACAATGGCGTCCTGCCGTCCGGCCTGTGTCAGGAGAGCCAGTCGTGAGTGCGGTCACCGACCCGGTGTACCTGCGGGTACTCGAGGATCTGCGCGAGCGGATCCTCGGCGGCCTGCTCCCGCCCGGGGCGCGGGTGCCGTCCCGCAACGCGATCATCGCCAACTACGGCGTCGGCGAGACGGCCGCCAAGCATGCCCTGCAGGTGCTGGCCACGGAGGGGCTGATCGAGGCCAGGACCGGGTCGGGGTCGTACGTGCGCCGCGCCCCCGCCGCGTGCTTCCTGGATCACGACCGGCTGCACTTCCCTGGCTCGCCGTTCGGCCTCGACGAGGCGGCGAGCCCGGCGCGCCGCGTGGCCTGGGAGCACCAGACCGAGCGCCAGCTTCCGACGCCGCAGATCGCCCGGCGGCTCGGCCTGGAGCCCGGCGCGGACTGGGTGATCCGCACCAGGTACCTGCTGACCGCCGACGCCGAGCCGGTGCAGCTGGCGACCAGCTACGAGCCCGAACGGCTCACCGCCGGCACCCCGGTCGCGCTGCCCGAGCAGGGTTCGCTGGCCGGCCGGGGCGTGATCGAGCGCATGGCCTCGGTGGGGATCAGGGTGGACGAGGTGACCGAGGAGCTATCGGTGCGCCCGTCGCTGCGCACCGAGGCCGCCGCGCTCGCCATCCCGGGCGGGGCGCCCGCGCTGGTCGTCGAGCGCACCCACCTGGCATCGGGACGCCCGGTCGAGGCCGGGGAGATCGTCATCGCGGCGGACAGGTTCCGGCTCAGGTACCGGATCCCCGTGCCGTGATCCGGGACGCCCGCCCCGGCGACGTGCCCGCGATCCACCGGATGGTTCGTGCGCTCGCCGAGTACGAAAGGTCCCTGGACCAGGTCGCCTGCACCGAGGACGACCTGCGCCGGGCCCTGTTCGGCCCGCGGCCGACGGTGTTCGCGCTGGTGGCCGAGCACGAGGGGGCCGTGGCCGGGTTCGCGCTGTGGTTCCTGAACTACTCGACCTGGACCGGCAGGCACGGCATCTACCTGGAGGACCTGTACGTAACGCCCCGGCTGCGCCGGCACGGGTTCGGCCGGGCGCTGGTGGCCGAGCTGGCCCGGATCTGCGTCGAGCGCGGCTACGCCAGGTTCGAATGGTCGGTGCTGGACTGGAACGAGCCGGCGGTCGCCTTCTACCGGTCGCTCGGGGCGACGGCGATGGACGAGTGGACCGTGCACCGGCTGGCCGGTGCCGCGCTGCGCGCGGTCGCGGCCCAGGCGCCCGGCGCCTCAGCGTCCGGCTAACCGCCCGGCCGGCGGCTCCAGGCCGTCCGGCACATCGACCTCCTCGCTGACCAGGTCAAGACCGGACGACTGCGCCTCGAGCAGCAGGAGGGCGGCGAAATCCTGGTCCCCGTACCCCCGGCCGACCAGCCCCTGCACGATCTGGTGCACGAGCGAGGCCACCGGCATCGGCACCTCGCGCTCGCGGGCGGCCGCCAGCCCCAGGTCGAAGTCCTTGCGCAGCAGCGCGCTGGTGAACGTCGGCGTGAGGTCGAGATTGACGTAGGCCGGGGTCTTGTACCGGGTGAACGCCGATCCCACGACGCTGGCGTTGATGCAGGCCAGGAACGCCGCCCGGGAGACGCCGCTCTTCTCGGCCAGGATCGTGATCTCCGCCATGGACTGGGCCACCGTGCCGAGGAACAGGTTGTGGCAGAGCTTCACGACGCGGGCCAGCTCGCCGTCGCCCACGTACGTCGCTCCCGAGCCGAGCAGGCCCAGGTAGGGCTCGGCGGCGTCAAAGGCCGCGCGCGGGCCGGAGACGGCCAGGGTCAGCCGTCCCGCCCTGGCCACCCGGGGGTTGCCCATCACCGGCGCGGCCAGCAGCGCGGTGCCCCGCGAGTGCACCTGGCGGCGGATCTGCGCCGACGCCTCGACCGAGACCGTGGAGCAGTCCACCAGGATCGACGGGACGGATGCCGTGGACATCAGCCCGCCGGGGCCGAGGACGGCGTCGATGAGATCCTGTGACGTGCCCACGGCGGCGAACACGATGTCGCAGGCGCCGAGCTCGGCTGCCGAGTCGGCCACCTTGGCCCCCAGGTCGGCCAGCGGCTGCGCCTTGGCCGGGGTCCGGTTGTACACCGAGACATCGCATCCGGCCGTGAGCAGCCGGGCGGCCATCTCCACGCCCATCCGCCCGGTTCCGAGCCAGCCGAGCCGTTGCCCGTCGCTCCGATCAGCCACGTTTCACCCGCCCGCCCCCTGGCGGGGACCTAGTACAATCGTTTGCAATTCGAGCGTAGCCCCCTGAATCGGGCGGTTGTCAACGCCTGATGCCCAAGCTGTTACCTGAATGCCCTGCTCGAAGTCACCCGGAGACGGCCCGCGGCGGGTCAGTCGCGGGCCCGGGCGGTCGAGCCGCGAATGACCAGTTCGGGAGCGAGGTAGAGGATCTTCACCGGGGAGGCGTGCTCGGCGATCCGCTCCAGCAGCAGTTGCGCCGCCTCGGTGCCTACCTGGTAGTGCGGGAACCGGATCGTGGTCAGCGGCGGCCGGAGCCGGTCGATGAACGGCATGTCGTTGAACCCGACCACGGAGATGTCCTCGGGGCAGCCCAGCCCGGCCTCGTCCAGCGCCGCGTAGCACCCGACCGCGAGCATGTCGTTGCCCGCGGCGATGGCCGTGCACCCGCCGCCCTGCTCCAGCAGCAGCCGGCCGCAGCGCAGCCCCTCCTCGACCGTGAACGCCTTGGCGAACACGACCAGTTCGCCGTCGACCGGCAGGCCGCTGGACTCCATCGCGGTGACGAACCCCCGGTACCGGCTCAGCCCGGTGGACATCTCCTGGGGGCCGGCGATGTGCGCGATCCGGCGGTGCCCGAGCGCGACCAGGTGGCCGACCGCCATCCGGATCCCGCGCTCGTTGTCCACCGAGACCGAGGGGAAGCTGTAGTCCTGGGTCAGCCGGTTGATCAGCACGACCGGCATGTCGGCGCGGGAGGCCTCGGCCAGCAGCGGATGCCGCAGCCGCGCCGTGGCCAGCACCAGGCCGTCCACGTGCCGCGCCCGCATCTGGTCGAAGACCATGCGCTCGCGCATGTCGTCGGAGTCGGTGTTGCCGATCAGCGCCACGTACCCGGCCACGGCCAGCCGGTCCTCCAGGCCGCGCACGATCGGCGGGAACAGCGGGTTGTTCAGGTCCGGTATCAGCACCCCCACCGTGTGCGAGCGCCGCGTCCGCAGGCTCCGGGCCACCGGGTTCGGGCTGTAGCCAAGCTCCGCGGCCGCGTCGAGCACCCGGCGCGCCGTATCCTCGCTGACCAGGATCCTGGTCTCGGGGTTCAGCGCCCGGGACGCCGTCGCCGGATGCACGCCCGCGCGTATGGCCACGTCCCGCAGCGTCACCCGGGGGTCAGGCATCGGCCGTCACGCTCCGCTCTGGGCGGGTCAGGTTCCTACCACCATGTTCCCGCTGACTCGCTCCGCATGCTATCGGCCCGTCGCGGCGCGCTCGCGCCGCCCGCCTTCGCCCGCCTTCGCCGTACCGGGGAGGATTCTCAGGGCATACGACTGACAATCCTCCCCGCTAATTTGATCATGGCGGACGCGGCGGCGGCCAGGTCGGCGGGCCAGCCGGTTCGTGCGACCATGAGACATGCGGATCACCGATGTGACCTCGACGGACCTGTTCGGCGGGACGGTGGCAAGGCCGCTGGCGATCGTCCGGGTGACGCTCTCCGGCGAGGCCCCCGCCGGGGCCGACCCG
>JASIJN010000383.1 GCA_030050125.1 Streptosporangiaceae bacterium
CCCGGCGCCCCGCTGCTCTCCGAGCGGCAGATCGGCGCATCGGCCGATCCCGCGACCGCCGCGACGAACGCGGGCAGCACCGCCGGGACCTACCTGCGCGGCCTCGGGCTCGACGTCAACCTGGCGCCGGTGCTCGACGTGTACCGCCAGGCCGGTGACTTCGACGACCAGTACCAGCGCTCCTACAGCATGAACCCCGCCGTCGTCTCGGAACTCGGTGCCGACTTCATCGCGGCCCAGCAGGGCGAGGGCGTCGCCGCCACGGCCAAGCACTTCCCCGGCCTGGGCGCGGCGGCGACGCAGCAGGACACCGACAACGTGCCGGTCACGCTGGACCTGCCGCTGGCCACGATCAGGAACGTGGACGAGCTGCCCTACCGGGCGGCGATCGCGGCCGGGGTCAAGCTGATCATGGTGTCGTGGGCGGTCTACCCGGCGCTGGACCCGTCCCGGCCGGCCGGGCTCTCGCCGGCGATCGTCGGCGGCGAACTGCGCCAGCGGCTCGGTTTCAAGGGCGTCACGATCACCGACGCGCTCGAGGCCGGTGCGCTCCGGGCGTACGGGTCGTTCCAGAACCGGAGCCTGCTCGCGGCCCAGGCCGGGATGGACCTGATCTTGTGCTCGCAGCAGAACGTCAGCGAGGGACAGCAGGCGGCGGCCGGGCTCGAGGACGGCTACCGCGACGGCCAGCTGGCCAGGCAGGGGTTTATCGCCGCGCTGGACCGGGTGCTCTCCCTGCGGGCCGGGCTGGCCGGCTAAGCCGGCCAGCCCGGGAGGCCGCCGTCATGACGGCTCGGGCTCCGGCTCCGTTTCCGCTCGCAGCCGGCGCTGGCGGCTGAGCGCCACGTACCCGAATATCCCGGCCACGAAGACCAGGATCGCCGAGAGCACGAGCGCGGCGCGCAGCCCGGTGTAGAAGGCCTTGTAGGCGGCGTGCGTCATCTCCACGACGAGGACGCCCTGGCCGGCCGCCGCCGAGCCGACCGAGCTGGCGCCACTGCTGCCGGTCAGGCCGCCGGTCTCGATTATCTTGATCGCGATCGCCTGGAAGGTGTCCGGGATGTGCAGCTTCACCATGCTGGCGGTGAGGTTGGACCGGAGCTGCGCGTTCACCAGCGCGCCCAGGACCGCGATGCCGGTCACCGCGCCGATCTCACGGCTGGTGTTCGTCGCCGACGCCGCCATCCCCGACCGCTCCGGCGGGACGGCCGACAGCGCCGAGGAGGTGATCGGGACCACCGTGGAGCCGACGCCGATGCCGGTCAGGGCCAGAGCCAGCGCCAGCGGCACATACGAGGGATTCGGGTTCAGCGTGATCGTGGTCAGCACCAGCCCGGCGCTGAACAGCAGGCAGCCGATCAGGATCGACCGCGCGGGGCCGACCGTGGTGGTCCAGCGGCCGGCCATGATCGAGGCGATGATCATCAGGACGGTCATCGGCAGGAACGTCAGGGCGATCTTGTACCCGGTCTCGTTGGCCACCTCGTAGAGGTACAGGGCGGTGAAGAAGAACACCGCGAACGTCGCGAAGTAGGCGCAGAACGCGACCACGTTGGCGGTCAGGAAGCGGGGGACGCGCAGATACTTCAGGTCCAGCAGCGGATGGGCCGCCCGTCGCTCTCGGTAGAAGAAGGCGATCGCTGCCACGGCCGACAGGCAGAGCAGCCCGATGACACCGGGCGAGCCGAAGCCGTCGTTCTCGGCGTTGATCACCCCGAACGTGAAGGCGGTCAGCGCGCCGGCCCCGAGCACGGTCCCGGAGATGTCGACCCGGTTCGCGTTCGGGTCGGAGTTCTCCGGCAGCACGATCGCGCCGGCGATGAGCGCGGCCAGGCCCAGTATCAGGTTGAACCAGAAGATCGCCCGCCAGCTGTCCGGGTTCGGCCCGGGCGGCGCGCCCGGCAGCGTGGCCGGCGCAGCGCCCGCTATCGAGGTGTACACGCCGATCAGCGCCCCGCCGATGACCGGGCCGAGGGCGAGGGCGAGGCCGGATACCGCCGTCCACACGCCCAGGGCCCGGTTGCGGACGCGCTCGTCGGTGTACAGGTGCCGCAGCATCGACAGGGTGCCGGGCTCGCTGGCCGCGGCGCCGAACCCCATCACCGCCCGTCCGGCGATCAGCACCCCGGTGTTCGGCGCCAGCGCCGACAGGACCGATCCGGCGCAGAAGATCCCGGCTCCGATCAGCATGACCCGCTTGCGCCCGAATTCGTCGGACACCATGCCGAACGCGAGCATCGCGGCGGCAAAGGTCAGCGCGTACGCGCCGACCACCCATTGCAGCGAGGAGACCCCGGCGCGCAGGTCGGTCTGCACGCTGCCGAGTGCGACACTCACCACCGTGTTGTCGAGGAAGGTCAGGAAGAGGATCGTGCACAGCACGGCCAGCGCCAGTGAGCGCCCGCCGTGGCGCGCCACGGCCTCCTGCTCGACTTGCACACTCGTCAAGCGCGCCTCCAGGTTAGGCTGCGGACTTGCAGGCGGCGGGCAACTTGGATGTGTTCCCGCTGTTCTCCAGGCTGAGCAGGCCGCAGAAGCTGCCCACGCCTACCTTCCAGGTGCCGTCCTGGTAGACCGCGGTGCCCGACTCATTCTTCAGCGCAGGCGTGCCGTCCAGCAGGATGTTGTAGGTCACCGCGGCCTGGGCGGTCGATATGACCGTGACCTTCGTGACCTGGGCGCTCGCCTCGGACGCCAGGCCTCCGCCGGCCTGGGCCTGGATGATCGAGGTGAACTGCGAGCCGTCCTGCAGGAGGCTGACCCGCTGCGCGACCGGTGTCTTCGGGCTGAAGAAGGCCGTCCAGTTCGCCGCGATTGTCTTCTGGTCGGCCGCGATGGCGGCGGACGAGGACGACGAGGACGCCGACGGCTTGGCCGAGGGCGATGATGTGGGCGCGGAACTACTGCTACCACTGCCGCAGGCGGCCATTCCCCCGCCGAGGGCACAGGTCAGCAGAATCAAAGAAACCAACCTTCGAGTCTTCACCCAGACATTCTCCAGCTTCTGTCACCAATGAGGGAGCCGAGAGATGACGCATGCGTCAGGATCGCCCGGGCGGCGGG
>JASIJN010000384.1 GCA_030050125.1 Streptosporangiaceae bacterium
CCAAGGGCCGGGCGCGCAGCACCGCGGCGGCTTGCCGGAGCACCGTCCGCGCCCCCAGGATCAGGGCCAGCCCGACCGGAGGCAGGCCCGCCCGCCAGCCGGTGCGCCGGGTGGCGCGGATCGCCTGCATGACCGCCGCCCGCTGCCGCGAGGCGTCCAGCGCCGCCGACACGTAGATCACCAGGTTGCCGTCCGGATCCCGGTGGGCCAGCGCGCGCAGGCCCGGCGGGAGGGTGACCCGCTCCAGATGGATCATGTGGCGTTCCCGTAGGAACGCGACGCCAGGTGCTTGATCGCGGTCCACCACTCGGCCGGGTCGCCGCCTTCCCCGCCGCCCACCACCGCGATGAACTCTCGGCCGTCCACGTTCAGGCGCACCGGCGCGTCGTGTCGCGGGTCCAGTGCCGCGGCCGCGAGCGGCGGCGGCACCTCGACGGCCGCGGGCGGGTCGCGAAGCTCCACGCCCGCGGCGGCAGCGATCTTCTCGAACAGTTCCAGGCGCCGCGCGAGCTCGGCCTGGCCCGCCTTCGCCGCCTCGATCTCGTCCACGAGCCGCCGCATCTGCCGACGGCGCCGTTCCCGCCACACGGTCTTTGCGACCCCCTCAGCAGCCGGGCCCTTCCCTACGCACCCCCCGGGTCACATGTGCACGGTCACATGTGAGGACATGAACATGGAAATGCTAATCCTGTCGCGGCACAGATGCTACGCCGGCGAAGCCCTCGAAGACGCGGCGGGATGGGCCGGATCAGGCCGGTCAGAACAGGCGCAGCGCGCCATCCCCGGCATCCCGCATCGCGTCGTAGTCCAGGGTGACGCAGCGGATGCCGCGATCCTCGGCCAGCACCCGGGCCTGCGGCCTGATCTCCTGGGCGGCGAAGACGCCGCGCACCGGGGCGAGCAGCGGGTCGCGGTTGAGCAGGTCGAGGTAGCGGGTGAGCTGCTCCACGCCGTCGATCTCGCCGCGGCGCTTGACCTCGATGGCCACGCTGGCGCCGTGGGCGTCCCGGCACATCAGGTCGACCGGGCCGATCGCGGTCGGGAACTCCCTGCGGACCAGCCGCCAGCCCTCGCCGAGCACGTGCATCTGGGCCGCGAGCAGTTGCTGCAGGTCGGACTCGACGCCGTCCTTGCGCAGGCCAGGATCGATCCCCAGGTCGAACGAGGAGTCGCTGATGATCTCCTCGATGCCGATGGTCAGGGTCTCGCCCGACTTCCCGGTCACGATCCAGCGGCCCGGCTCCTCGGCCAGCCGGCACGGCGGCGGCATCCAGTTCAGCGGCTTGTAGCTGCCGCCGTCGGAGTGCACCAGGACCGAGGAGTCCGCCTTGACGATGAGCAGCCGGATGGCGAGCGGCAGGTGAGCCGAGAGCCTGCCCGCGTAGTCCACGCTGCACCGGGCGATGACGAGGCGCACGGGAGCCCACTGTAGCCGGTGCCATAGCCTGGCGCCCGTGAGCCCGCGCAAGGCACGTCGCACGCCGGACCGGCCGCGCACGATCCCGCTCGGGCCGGAGCAGACGCAGGAGTGGCCCGACGGCGACTGGGTCGTCCGGTCGGTGCCCGGGGCCGCGGCCGCCAAGACCTACCGCTGCCCCGGCTGTGACCAGGAGATCTGGCCCGGCGTGGGGCACCTGGTGGTGTGGCCCGCGCAGGCCCAGGGCCTGGACGAGCGCCGGCACTGGCACAATTCGTGCTGGCAGCGACGTCCGCGCCGCCCGGGCCCGGGCTGGACGGGCCGGTGAGGAAGACATGACCGAGATAAGGGCGAGCACGATCCTGCCCGCCATCAGGAAGCCGGTGACCCTGCGCACCGCCGACGGGCTCGGCCTGGTCGGCGAGCTCGCGGTCCCTGAGCGCACGGATCCGGTGGCCACCTTGATCTGCCTTCACCCGCTGCCCACGGCGGGCGGGATGATGGACAGCCACCTGCTGCGCAAGGCGTCCTACCGGCTCCCTGCGCTGGCCGATCTCGCCGTGCTCCGGTTCAACACCCGCGGCACCGCCTCGCAGCACGGAACCAGCCAGGGAGCGTTCGGCGAGGGCGAGGCCGAGCGCCACGACGTGGCCGCCGCGATCGAGTTCTGCGTCGCCGCCGGGCTGCCCCGGCTGTGGCTTGTGGGCTGGTCGTTCGGCACCGAGCTGGTCCTTAAATGGGGCAACGTGCCGGCCGTCGAGGGCGCGATCCTCATCTCGCCCGCGCTGCGCCGGGCCACCGGCGCCGACCTCGACGCCTGGGCGGCGTCCGGCCGCCCGCTGGTCGCGCTGGTGCCGGAACTCGACGATTACCTGCGCCCGGACGAGGCCCGCGCCCGGTTCGCCCGGGTCCCGCAGGCGGATGTCGTCGCCGCGGACAAGGCGAAGCATCTGTGGCTGGGCGAGCCGCAGGTCCGCATCGTGCTGAACGAGATCGTGCGGCGGGTCAACCCCGCCGCCTGGCCGCTGCCTACCGAATGGAAGGACACCCCGTGAGCCTCTTCGACCTGACCGGCAAGAACGCGTTCGTCACCGGCGCGTCCCGCGGCATCGGCCGGTCCATCGCGATCGCGCTGGCCGAGGCCGGCGCGGACGTGGCGCTCGTCGCCCGCAGCGAGGACGGGCTGGCCGAGACCGCGTCCGCGATCACCGCGGCCGGCCGCAAGGCCTTCGTGATCCCGGCCGACGTCACCAGCCAGGAGGCGGTCAGTGAGGCCGTCACGGCGGCCATCGACCGGCTCGGCGAGGTCGACGTGGTGGTGAACAACGCCGGCGGGTCCAACTTCATGGTCAGCTTCCGTGACCTGCGGCTGAGCGGCTGGGACAAGCTGATGCGGCTCAACCTGGACTCGGCGGTGTACGTGTGTCACGCGTTCGCCGGCCACCTGCTGGACCGGGGCCGGGGATCGGTGATCAACGTCGCCTCGGTGGCCGGGGTGGCCAGTTCGCCGCTGCTGGTCCCCTACGGCGCGGCCAAGGCGGGGCTGATCTCGCTGACCAAGTCGCTGGCGGTCGAATGGGGAACGGCCGGCATCCGGGTCAACGCGCTCTGCCCGGGCTGGACGGCCACCGATCTCAACCGGAACCTGTGGCAGGACCCCACGGCCGGGCCGGCCACGATCGCCACCGTGCCCATGCAGCGCTGGGGCCGGGCCGAGGAGATGGCCGGGCCCGCGGTCTTCCTGGCCAGCGACGCGTCGTCGTACATGACCGGGCAGGTCCTGATCGTCGACGGCGGCCAGTCGGTCAGCCCGTAAAGCACGGACGGCGGGCGCCGCCAGGCGCCCGCCGTCTCGCGTTCTGCCGGTGGACTACTCGGTCCACCACTCCTCGTCCTCGCCCTTGCCGGACTTGGCGCCGGCCGATTGCTTGGCGGCGCCCGGCGGCTGGCTGTCCGGCCGGCCAGGAGCGGCGTGCTGGCCCGCCGGTGCATCCGACGACCGGGCCGGGGCGGGGGC
>JASIJN010000385.1 GCA_030050125.1 Streptosporangiaceae bacterium
CGGGCCCCACTTGCCGATCCGGAAGGCCACGATCGCGATCGCGACCGTCACCCAGACGAAGACCAGCCCCACGATGATCTCGGCCGTCGTGCCGAGCGGCTTGCGCAGGACCAGGCCGTCGAGCGCCGCGATGGTGGACGCGGTCAGCGTCCCGCCGATCCAGGTCGGGTTGGACAGCCAGTACAGGATCGCGGTCACCGATCCCGCACCCCGGCCGAACGCCAGCCGCGCCCACTCGTACGGCCCGCCCTCGACCGGGAACGCGGCGCCCAGCTCGGCGGTCAGCATCCCGTACGGGATCAGGAAGATCAGCAGCGAGATGATCAGCCAGGTGATGGCCTGCGCCCCGGCCTGCGCCGACGCGGCCACGGTGTCGAAGCCGAGGATCGCGCAGGCGGTGAACAACACCAGGTCCAGCCGCCCCAGCACCTTCCTGAGCTTGGCCTTCTCCCTGGTCGCGGCGGCTGTCTCTAACTGTGGCGGAAGGGCACCTGCCTGGGCCATGTGCGGCTCCTGAACCCTCGGCGAAACCGGCTGCCCCCAAGGGTAGGCCGGTTTCTGCGTATATCCGAGGGTTCGTGAGACGCAGGGCGGGCAATGCCGGACATTACGCCCCGTCTCACCGGGCCCCGGCCGCTCAGGACGGCTGGGCCCCCGCCGTGCAGATGGCCGCCAGGCTTAGCAGCCTGGCGGCCATCTCCACCGGGATCACCCGCTCGTTCCACATGGCGTCGGCCAGGCCCGCCAGCAGCGCCGCGTCCCGGCCGCGGATCTGCTCGCCCCTGGTGACGCAGAGGTCGAAGAACGTGTACAGGTCGAGCGCGGCGCTCAGGGGGCGGGGGTCCGGGCCACAGCCGCGCCGGCGGGCTTCGTCGAGGAACCTCCGGCGGGCCACCGACCAGTCGATGGCCCGCGGCGCGTCAAGGAGCGGCTCGGTGGGCGGGCCGCCCGCGGCGCCGTGACAGCGCAGAAAATAACCCCGGTTCAGCGCGCGCCGGACCGCCGAACCATCAAGCTCCCGCATGAACTGGACCGACGCGGCGTCGTCCTGCGCGTCGCACATCGCCCTGAGCAGCGAATTCCGCTGGAAGGCATCGCGCTCGCGGGCGAGACGCTCGTGCAGCGCGGCGGCCTCACTCGTCATAGGCCCAGCTCTCCACCAGGTTACGGGCCCGGTCGCTGAAGAACAGCTGCACGATGGCGTCCCGGTGGGACAGGCCCCGGCCGGTCAGGCTGATCGAGTCGGCCGTGATGTGCACCAGTCCGCGCTCGGCGAGGCCGTCGATTTCCTTGGGGAACGAGGCCAGCGGGTCCTCGGCGAACTCCCGCACGTACCAATCCCGCCGCAGGTCATGCAGACCGAGCACCATGGCCTTGCGGCGCCGCTCGTCGGCCGGCATCTCGTAGCCCTCCAGGGGCGCTTCCCAGCCCGGCCCGGCCGACGTCAGGTAGGAGTTCAGCGCCTGCCGCCGGTCGAGCAGCGAGTAGCCGTTCCTCAGGTCGGTATGCCAGAAATAGCTTCGCGCGCCGGCGCCCAGGCCCATCAGCGTCTGAAGACCCCAGTGGTACTGCTTCTGCAGGTACCCGCCTCCCTCGGTCACCCAGCGGACGTGGGTCTCCTGCTGGTAGCCGGCCGTACCGAGCTCCGCGCAGGCCAGCTCGTACAGGTCACGCAGCCAGCCCCCGTCCGGCTTGGCCAGGCCCATCCGGTGGAAGCCGGTGTGCGGCCGTGAGGTCCACTGATAGCAGCAGATCGTGTGCGGCCGCATGGCGATGACCTCACGGACCGACGTCCGCCAGGACGCGGCGTCCTGGCCCGGCAGCCCGAAGATGAGGTCCAGGCACAGGTTGCGGAAGCCCGCGTCCATCGCGACCGCCGCGATCTCCGCCTGGCGGGAGACCGGGTACGACCTGCCGATGCTCCGGACCTCCTCGGTGAGCGTGCTCTGGAACCCCATGGAGACCCGGTCGAACCCGGCCGCTCGCAGGCCGCGCAGGTATTCCGGCGAGGCCGTCTCGGGCGCGACTTCGATCGCCGTCTCCTCCACCTCGGTTATCGAGAAGCGGCGCCGCAGGCCCGACACCAGCCTGTCCAGCTGGGCGATCGAGAGCACCGACGGCGTCCCGCCCCCCAGGTACAGGGTCCGCCAGCGGCATCCCTGCGGCAGCAGGTCCTGCTCCGCGTAGGCGGCCGCCTCGTCAAGGACGCGGTCGATATACCGGTCGTAGACGGACTCATCGCCGTGCGCGGTGGTGGTGTACAGGTTGCAGAACCGGCAGACTTGACGGCAGAACGGAATATGGACGTACAGGTTGATATCGGGCCGGGCGGCCAGCGAATCCCGCACGACCGAGCGGGTTTGCGTGACGCTCGTAGCCAGCCGGCGATAAGCCTGCCTGGGCGGGTAGGTGTAGATGTAATCCGGGTACTCGCCGCGCTCGATCGCCTCGTCGAGCGAGCCAAGGTCACATACGGATAGCTTCATTCAGAGCCCTTCTGCCCAGTCGCTGATGCGCTGCACGATGCATCGGTGGGCATCGCGTACGCCCTGGCGTACCTGATCCGGGTTCACGCCGTAGACAAACGATCCGACGTCGACGACCAACTGCTCGCGCGGCCCGAGGTAGTCGGCCGGCCTGAAAATATCGAAGCCGAATGTCTTGGCGAAGATCTGCCGGCTCGACGCGTCTTTCTCGCTGATCAGCCGGGTCGCGTCGGTCATGCTGAGGCTCGCGCCCGCGCCCAGCGACACGACCGATTTCACCGCGCGCGAGTGGACGTCTGAGTCGAGCCTGAGAAAGATGACCGCCTGCCTGAGGTCCGGCATTTCTCTGAGCATGAACGGTAGCGTCCAGGAATCGAAGACGATTCGCTCAGGTGCCCGTGCCAGCGCCAGTAGCTTACGGTTGACTTCCCGGTCGACCGATCCGTTCTCGCGTTTCGCCGATATCTCGGAAGAGCTGCGGATCCAGGTGCCGTGGTCCCCGCGATCACGGTAGCCGAGTTCGTCAAACATCAACTGCGATGCCGAGACGTAGTCGCAGTCGAGCTGCTGAGCCAGCAGTTTAGCATGGGTGGTCTTACCTGCGGCGGTAAGGCCGAAGATGCAGATATGGCGCCCGGTTCCCCCTCGTGCGCTCGACCCCACCGGCCGGCCTCCCCGGACGCTATAGGATGCCTAATACTCAGCGAGTCACTATATCCGCCATTCTGCGGCCGATCAACGCCGGGTGCCGGCGAAAGGAACGGGCCGCCAGCCCGGTCTCCCGGGCCCATTGCCCGCCTCGTCGCGGCGCCCGGCACCCGGCGCTTGATCTCGTACGGGAACCCGGCGCAGGTCGGCGCCGTGTCACAATCTCCTGTTCAGCCACTGCCTCGCCGGCCAGGCGGGCACTTGGCCGAAGTATTGGCCGACCCGCCCGCGTCACCGCTAGGATCCATCCTGGCCCGCGCGTGGCGCGCGTGCGCTAGCATAAGCCAATGCCCGGCGGGCGTTCTCGCGGCGCATTGTTTCTGACCAGCGGATCGGGCGACGAACTAGGTAGCGGAAAGCATTAGACGGGTGGTAAGTGAGGCGTGATGGAGAAGCTACGGCTTGCCGGATGCATCGTCAAGAACCCTGAGGGAGAAATACTCCTCCTTCACCGGAATACTGCCAAGCGCCAGCAGTGGGAGATTCCGGGCGGCAAGCTCGACCCCAACGAGGATGCCAGGAAGACGGCCGCCCGCGAGGTCCGCGAGGAGGCGGGCATAGAAGTCGAGATCATCAGCGAACTGGGCACGCGGGAGTTCAGCGAGGACTCGTACACGATGGTCTATACCTGGTTCCTGGCTGAGATCATTGATGGCGTCGCGACTATCCAGGAGCCCCGCGTACACGATCAGTGCGGGTACTTCAGCCTCAGGGCCCTGGACAAGATGAGTTCAGAACTCTCCCCCAACGCGCGCAACTTCCTTGACGAGGTCACCGCGGGCCGGGTTTCCATCTAGGCGCGCCTAAACGGTCTCACTCGCCATTTTGCTGGAGCGGCACCACCGGAGGCGGCGGCCGGTAGTAGCTCACGAACTTATGATGGACCCATCGGTACCGGTCACGGTCTCGCACGCGCTCCAGGCCTGCGAAAGACGGGTCTTTCTCCCTGAGAAAGGCGTGCACCGTGCGCAGCAGCGATCCGTCCACACGGAAACCCGGCCAGTCCGGCGCCAGGGCGACGGCGGTCTGCTGATCAGGGAGGCTGTCGGCCGGGATGCCGGCCAGCGCGTCCAGGCTGTCCTCGGCCAGCTGCAGCCGGTCGG
>JASIJN010000386.1 GCA_030050125.1 Streptosporangiaceae bacterium
ACCTAGCCGGCGGTCTGCTTCGCTGGTTATACCGGGGCGCGGTCCCCGGCGTTGCTGCGGTGCGCTGCGTCGGCGCGGTCTTGTGCGTCGGCGGGATCCTCGGCGTCGGCGGCCTCGACATCGTCGCGGGAGATCCCGAGCAGGTGCAAGATCGCGTCCAGGTGGGGGACGTTGAGCGAGGCGTCGGCGGCGTCCCGGACCGCGGGCTTGGCGTTGAACGCGATGCCCAGGCCCGCGGTCGCGATCATGTCCAGGTCGTTGGCCCCGTCGCCGACCGCCACGGTCTGGCTCAGCGGGACCCCGGTCCGGGCGGCGAAGTCGCGCAGCGCGGCCGCCTTGCCGGAGCGGTCGATCACCGGGCCGATGAGCTTGCCGGTCAGCTCGCCGTCGGCGATCTCCAGGGTGTTGGCCGCGGCGTAGTCGAGGCCGAGTTCGGCGGCGAGCCCGTCGGTGAACTGGGTGAAGCCGCCGCTGACGATGCCGCACTTGTAGCCGAGCCGCCGCAGCGTGCGGATGAGCGTGCGCGCGCCCGGGGCCAGCCGCAGCTCCGCCCGGACCTCGTCGATGACCGAGGCCCGGAGCCCGGCGAGCAGGGCCACCCGTGCCACCAGCGCCGCGCGGAAGTCGAGTTCGCCGCGCATGGCCGCCGCGGTGATCTCGGCGACCTTCTCCTGGTTCCCGGCCCGGGCCGCGAGCAGGTCGATGGCCTCCCCGCTGACCAGCGTCGAGTCCACGTCCATCACGACCAGGCGCATCGCGCGCCGGTGCAGGCCGCCTCGCTGGACCGCGACGTCGACGCCGCGCTCGACCGACTCCTGAGCCAGGGCGGCGCGCAGCGTGGCCGGGTCGGCGCCGGAGATGTCGAACTCGATGCAGGTCACCGGCCGGTGGGCGAGCCTGGAGATCCGCTCGATGTTCGCGCCGCTGGCGGCGATACGCCCGGCGATGCCTGCGATCGCGGCCGGGGGCAGCGGCCGGCCGAGGACGGTGACGTGCAGGCTGCCGCGGCGCAGGGCGGGCTCGGCCGAGCCGGCCGTGATCTCGGCGTCCAGGCCAAGGTCGGCGGCCAACGTGGTCACCTGGCGGTGAATCGCGGTCAGGTCGGGAGCGCTGGCGCAGGCCAGCAGCACTCCGAGGACCAGCCGGCCGCGGATCACGACCTGCTCGACGTCGAGCACGCTGAGCTCGTGCCCGGCCAGGACCGAGAACAGGCGGGAGGTCACGCCGGGGCGGTCCCGGCCGGTCATGGTGATAAGCAGCGTCATCTGCGGCATCGACATGGCGCTGCCCACGCTACCCACCGGGAGCCATTGGGCGGGCCCACGGGTCGGGCTAGGGCAGCACCAGGTGCAGGTCGCCGAACTCGTGCCAGAGGTACCCGCGGTCGATCGCCGCCGCGTAGCAGCGGCCGAGCAGGTCGAGTCCGGCGAACGCGGCCAGCATCCGCAGGTGGGACGAGCGTGGCTCGTGCAGCCCGGTGATCAACCCGTCGACGGCCAGCAGCCGGTTGCCGGGATCGGGCGTGACGATGTGCTCGGTCCAGCCGGCCGACGGCCGCACCTGCCGCGGTCCGGGCAGCCGGGCGGCGGTCTCCAGCGCCCGCACCACGGTGGTGCCCACCGCGATCACCCGCCCGCCATGCCGCCGGGTCAGGTTGACCAGCCGGGCGGTGGCGGGCGGCACGTCATACGGCTCGGGGTAGGGGTCCTCGTCACCCTCCAGCGAGGAGACACCGGTGTGCAGGGTGACCGGGGCGAACGTGATCCCGCGCGCCACCAGGGCGCAGACGACGGCGGGCGTGAACGGGCGGCTCGCGCTCGGCATCTCCGCGCTCCCGGGCCTGGTGCCGAAGACCGTCTGATAGGCCTCGAGCGGCCACGGCCGGCGCACATAGGAGTACCTGATCGGCTCTCCCCGGCGCAGCAGGTAGGGCAGCACCGCCGTGGACAGCCTGGCCCGCCAGAGCCGGGCAGTGAACCTCCCGCCCAGCGTCAGCACCGCCCCGCCGGGCAGCTCGAGCCGCTGGCCCGCAGACCCGCCGGGGTACGGCACGGTCGCGGGACCCTCGGCGGCGCGCAGCTCCACGAGCCAGTCCCCGTCCGGCAGCGGCGTGGAGAAGTGCACCGCCAGCCCGCCCGCCGCCGCAACCGCGGCCGGGATCGTGGCCGAAGTGTTGACCACGAGCAGGTCACCCGGCAGCAGCAGCCCGGGCAGGTCGGTGAACGCGCGATGGCCTATCTCGCCGGAGCCGCCGCGGCTCACCAGCATCGCGACCCCGTCTCTGGGCACTCCCCTGGCCTCCGGCGGCTCGTGAGCCTCGCGCTCAGGGGGCAGCGTGAAATCGAGCGCGATCCGGGCGTCGGCCAGGTCGAGGCTCATGAGGACGTCCCGGCGGGCATCAGTTCGGCGGCGCGGTAGCGCCCGCTCGGCAGACGCTCACCGATGAGTTTCTTGAACGCGCCGACTGAACTATCGGGGAGCGGCCGGTCGGAAATGTCCTCCCCGGGGAATGCCAGCTGGTGCATCTGGGTGCGCAGGTCGCCCGGGTCGACCCACCAGACGCGGACCAGGTTCTCCTCGGCGGCCAGGACGTTGCTGGCCTGCTCCAGGGCGGCCTTGGCCGCCCCGTAGCCGCCCCAGCCCGCGTAGGGCTCCACGGCGGCATCGGAGGTGATGTTCAGGACCGCGCCGCCGCGCCGGCGCAGCCCGGGCAGCAGCAGCTGGGTGAGCGCGACCGGCGCCAGCACGTTGACCTCGAAGGCGGCCCGCAGCTCGGCGATGGGGTAGTCGGCCATCGACGGAAGCGGGCTGGCGCCCAGGGTGCCCGCGTTGTTGATCAGCAGGTCGGGCCCGCCGAGGCCGGCCGCGGCCCGCGCGATGTCGGCGCGGTGGAGGGGATCGGTGACGTCGCCGGGCAGCACGATCACCCGGGCCCCGCCGGGCAGGCCGGCGGCCGCCACGCGGAGCGCCTCGCCGTCTCGCGCATCGATGACCAGCGACCAGCCTTCGTCGGCCAGCCCGCGGGCCAGCGCCAGGCCGAGTCCGCGGGACGCCCCGGTGACCACGGCGTTCTTCGTGTTCGTCATGGTCCTCACGCTAGGCAGCGTGGTCGGCGCGGCGCATCGGGCGCGCGTCGGGACCGGCCTGGTCCGATGGTCCTAGGACCTGCGGCTGGTCCGCGCGGCCCGCGACGCCGGTAGCGTGCGGTATGTGAGCGAGGAGCGGCGCCGCGGCGGCCCGGCCGGGGGGCCGGGCAGCCAGGACGACGTGCTGGAGCGGGTCAGCCAGGTGGTGCTGGCCGTGGCCCGGCAGCTGTCCACCCGCGACGTGCTGCAGGTGATCGTCAGGTCGGCCCGCTCGCTCATGCAGGCCAGGTACGCCGCGCTCGGAGTCCCCGACGACCACGGGTCGTTCGCCGAGTTCATCGTGGACGGGATACCGGAAGCCCAGCGCAAGGCGATCGGGCCGCTGCCGCGGCAGCACGGCATGCTGGGCGCGCTGCTGCGCGAGGGACGGCCGATCCGGGTGCCCGACATTCGCGCCGACGCCCGGTTCGAGGGCTGGCCTCCGGCCCACCCCGACATGTCGGACTTCCTGGGTGTCCCGATCCGGGACGGTCGCGAGGTGCTCGGCATCATCTTCGCCTCGTGCAAGCGCCGGCCCGGCGGGTTCACCGAGCGGGACGAGCGGCTGCTCGGGCTGTTCGCGTCGCATGCCGCGATCGCGCTGACCAACGCCAGGCTCTACGAGCGCGGCCGGGAGCTGTCCGTGCTCGAGGAGCGGGCCCGCCTGGCCCGGGAGCTGCATGACGCGGTCTCGCAGAAGCTTTTCAGCATCAGGGTCAAGGCCCGGGCGGCCGAGGTGCTGGTCGGCCGGGACCCGGACCGGGCCGTCGCCGAGATCCAGAGCGTGGCCACGCTGAGCGGCCAGGCCCATGCCGAGCTCAGGGCGGTGATCGACGGGCTGGCGCCGCCGGACCTGGCCGCGGGCGGGCTGGCCGGCTCGCTGCGCAGCTACGCGGTGCTCGCGGGCCGGACCCACGGGGTCGAGGTGGGGTTCCACGCGGACCCCGAGCTGCCCGCGCTGGGAGCGCAGCGGGAGACCGCGGTCTACCGGGTGGCCCAGGAGGCGCTGCACAACGCGTTGCGGCACTCTGGCGCGACCACGATCTGCGTGTCGCTGTTCGCCCGGCGGCGCCGGGTAATCCTCGAGGTCGCCGATCAAGGGCGAGGGTTCGTGGCCGGGGCTCCGTCTGGCGGCCTGGGCCTGGCCTCCATGCGTGAGCGCGCGGCGTCGGTGGCCGGCACGCTGACGGTGCGTTCGGCGCCCGGGGAGGGAACGCTGGTGCGGCTGGAGCTTCCCGTCGCGGCGGGGGCGGGGTCCTCATGACGGGGCGGATCACCGTGCTGATCGCCGACGATCATCCGGTCGTCCGGCAGGGGCTGCAGGTCCTGCTCAGCGTGCAGGACGACATCGACGTGATCGGCGAGGCCGCCGACGGTCAGCAGGCCGTGGCCATGGCGGCGGAGCTGAAGCCGGACGTGATCCTGCTGGACATCAAGCTCCCGGGCATGGACGGCATCGAGGTGCTGCGGGAGCTGCGGGATTCCGGCATGGCCACCCGGGCCCTGGTGCTGACCAGCGCGTCGGACCGGGCGCTGGTGACGCTGGCCGTCCAGGCGGGCGCCGCGGGCTTCCTGTACAAGGACGTGGATCCGGACGCGCTGGTCCGGGCCCTGCGGTCGGTGCACGACGGCAACACGCTGCTCGCGCCGGAGGCGGCGGGGTCGCTGCTGCGCTCGGGCACGACGGCGTCGGCCGTGCGCGGCATCGGCGCGCTCACCGGCCGCGAGCGCGAGGTACTGGCCCAGATCGCCGACGGCCGGTCCAACCGGGAGATCGCCAGGCTGCTGCGGGTATCCGAGAAGACCGTCAAGACGCACGTCAGCTCGGTGCTGGCCAAGCTCGGCGTCGCCGACCGGACCCAGGCCGCCCTATTTGCCGTAAGGCAGCTCGAGAGATAATTTGGCCCGACCCCGGCAGAGCGGCGCGGCGGCGCACGCGGGATTCGAGCCGAGGATCACGAAGTGCCGGGAGGGAGCCGCATGTCGGACGAGGTACTGCGGCTTCGCGGGGTCGGAGTCCGGTACGAGAGGTCGATGCTGCTCAGGGACGTCGACTGGACCGTCCGCAGCGACGAGAGCTGGGTGGTCATCGGTCCCAACGGGGCGGGCAAGACGACCCTGCTCCAGGTCGCCGGGGCGATGCTGACGCCGACCGAGGGTACGGCGGAGATCCTCGGCGAGCCCCTCGGCGACGCGGACCTGCAGGACCTGCGCAGCCGGATCGGGTTCGCCAGCGCGCTCGTGGCCGACCAGGTGCCGCCCGCGGAGAAGGTCATCGACCTGGTGCTGACCGCCTCATACGGGATCCTTGGCCGCCACGCCGAGGACTACGACTCGTTCGACGTGACCCGCGCGGTCGAACTGCTCGACGCGCTCGGCTGCGCGCACCTGATCCGGCGCCGGTTCGCCACCCTGTCGGAGGGCGAGCGCAAACGAGTCCAGATCGCCCGCGCGCTGATGCCCGATCCGGAACTGCTGCTGCTCGACGAGCCCGCGGCCGGGCTGGACCTGGGCGGACGCGAGGACCTGCTCCGGCGGGTCTCCGCGCTGGCCGCCGACCCGAAGGCCCCCATGATCGTCATGGTCACGCACCACGTCGAGGAGGTGCCTGAGGGGTTCACGAGCGCGATGCTGCTGCGCAAGGGCACGGTCCTCGCGGCCGGGCCGCTCCCCGAGGTGTTCACCGAGCGCAACCTGTCCAAGTGCTTCGGCGTGCCGCTGGTGATCGAACACCGTGGCGCACGCTGGACCGCCCGGGCCGGGCGGGTGCGCTGACCTGCTCCGGCCTCGTCGGATGGCCGTGCTCCGGCTCGCGGGCGGCAGGGGCGCACGTGGGGAACGTCACATGATCGGGCCGGGGCCGGACAGGGCCTGTTCCCCTACGATCTTGATCATGAGAGGATCATTTGGGTCCTGGTGAGGCGCTGGCGATCCTTGCCGCGGGAACCGCCGCGGGCGGGGTCAACGCCGTCGTAGGTTCCGGGTCGCTGATCACGTTTCCCACGCTGCTGGCGTTCGGCTTTCCGCCGGTCATCGCCAACGTGTCGAACAACATCGGGCTCGTGCCGGGCAACGCGAGCGGGGGCTTCGGCTACCGGCGCGAACTGGCCGGGCAGCGTGGTCGCCTGCTCAGGCTCGGGGTGGCCGGGGCGATCGGCGCGGTGGCCGGGGCGCTCGCGCTGCTGACCCTGCCGTCGAGCGCGTTCCGGATGGTCGTCCCGGTGCTGATCCTGATCTCCTGCGCGCTGGTGCTGGCGCAGCCGTGGCTGAGCGCGCGGCTCAGGAGCCGGGCCGACGATCACAGGCGCAGGCCGGGCCGGGCCGGGCCGCTGCTGTCGCTCGGCGTCTGCCTGTCCGGCGCGTACGGCGGGTATTTCGGTGCCGCCCAGGGCGTTCTTGTGATCGGGCTGCTCGGCAGCTTTCTCGACGAGACGATGCAGCGCGTCAATGGTGCCAAGAACGTCCTGGTGGGAATCGTCAACGGCACGGCGGCCGTGGTGTTCATCGCGCTGGCGCACGTCTCATGGACGGCCGCGGCGCTGATCGCCGCCGGGTCCACGGTCGGCGGGCTGCTCGGGGCCAGGTTCGGGCGCCGCCTGCCGCCGCTGGCGCTGCGGCTGTTCGTGGCGGCGATCGGGGTCATCTCCGCGGCAAAGCTGATCTTCTTCTAGCCGCGGGGTTGCAGGCGGTGACGTTGCGGGTACCCCTACCCGTGTAGAGGTGGGCGTTTTCGCCGCCGAGTCTGATTTGCCCGTGCCGCCCGAGAGGCCAGCCATGAAGGGTGACAAGGTCGAGATCGTTGTCGACGCCGGCGACGTGACCAAGACCTATGAGGTCGCGGCCACCCGGGCCGGGCGTCGCGTCGAGGTGGTGAACCGGCGCGGGATGATCGAGGTGAGCGAGCTCACCAGGGGCGGCACCGCGGTGCGGACCGCGCGGTTCATGGCCAGCCGGGTGATCGCCCTGGTCGAGCACCCGGCCCCGAGACGGGCCGGCGCCGCAGGGGAACGCGCCGAGCGGGTGGCCGCCGATCGCGAGCCTGCCGCGCGCCGCGCGGCGGTCTAGCCGGGAGC
>JASIJN010000387.1 GCA_030050125.1 Streptosporangiaceae bacterium
CGCGCGTGTGGCTGGCCAGGATCGGTCCCTACCCGGACGACCCGGAGCTACGCGGCCTGGGCTTCCGGCTGGCCGGTCGCTGGCACGTCTCCGACATCTGGCTGCTGCTGTACGCGCGGGGCTAGCCGGCCTGCGCGGGCTCGTCGGCCTGCGGGGGGGGCCGCCTGCGCGAGGTTGGTCCGCCTGCGCGGGCGGTCTGCGCTGGGCTTATTGGCCTGCGCGCGGGGCCGGCCGACCGATTCCGGCAATATTAGAGCACTCCTTCAGGATCCGTTCAGCGTCGGCGCCCATTATCTTTAACAGCGCAGGTTCATGCGCCCGGCGCGGGCACGCGGCGCCGCAGAGGCTCGGCCCGCGCCGCACGGCGGGCCCGGGTTCCATAGGAGTAGCAATGTTCTTCACATACCTCCGGCGTGAGCTGCGCCGGCGGATGCGCCAGGCCATATTCATCTCCGTGGGCCTGGCGCTGGGGATCGGCCTGGTCATTACCGTGACGGCCGCGTCATCCGGCGTCAAGGCCGCCCAGGGCACGGTGCTACAGAACCTGTACGGCGTGGGCACGGCCGCCACCGTCACCAAGGCACCCACCGCCGGGTCTTTCTTCGGCGGCGCCGGTCGCAACTTCAACTTCAAGCCGGGCGAGACGGTCAAGATCGACAACCTGACCGCCACCCCCAGCCTCGGCAAGCTGGACGACTCGACGGTCACCACGATCTCCAAGCTGAACGGCGTGGCCGCCGCCAGCGGGACGCTCACGGCGAGCGACGTGGACACGACGATCACCATCCCCGACTTCAGCGCGGGCGGCGGGGGCGGTGGCTTCGGCGGCGGCGGGAGCGGGAGCGGGGGCGGGGGCTTCCGCGGCCCCGGCGGCTTCAACCCCGGGAACGCGGTGTCCGTCGACGGTGTGGACCTTGCCTCGAGTGCGCAGGCGCTCGGCCCGCTCAGCAACGGCACGCTGACCTCCGGCCGAACCCTGAAGTCCTCGGACGCCACCGCAGACGTGGCGGTGGTGGATTCCAGCTACGCCAAGTCGGCGAGCCTGAAGGTCGGGTCGGACGTCACGCTGGCGGGCACCAAGTTCACCGTCGTCGGGATCGTGAGCGAGCCGGCCAGCGATTCGTCCGCTGACGTCTACGTCCCGCTGGCCCGGGCCCAGGCGCTGTCATCGAACGCCGGGAAGGTGAACACCATCTACGTGGCGGCCGACAGCTCGTCGGACATCGCGGCGGTGCAGAAGGAGATCCAGAAGGCGGTGCCAGGGTCGACGGTGACCACGTCGGCGAACCTGGCCAGCGAGGTGACCGGATCCCTGTCGAGCGCGTCGACGCTCGCGAACAACCTGGGCAAGTGGCTGGCGATCGCGGTGCTGGCCGCGGCGTTCCTGCTGGCCAGCCTGCTGACCATGTCGGCGGTGTCCCGCCGGGTGAGGGAGTTCGGCACGCTGAAGGCCCTCGGCTGGCGCAGTCGGCGGGTGATCGGGCAGGTGATGGGCGAGTCGATCGCGATGGGCATCATCGGCGGCGCCGTGGGCATCGGGCTCGGCTTCCTCGGCTCGAAGATCGTGGAGGAGGCGTCCGGGTCGCTGACCGCGGCCGTGGGCCCCACCACCGGCTCGGCGACACCGGGCGGCGCCCGCACGTTCGGCGGTGGCGGGTTCGGTGGTGGCGGGTTCGGCGGTGGCGGAGCCGGCGGTGGCGGGTTCTCCGGCGGAGGGGCGGATCGCTTCCGTACCGTCGCCTCGCACGCAACGACCGTGCACCTGACCGCGCCGGTCACCCTCAACATCATCATCCTCGCCGTGGTGCTCGCCGTGGCCGGCGGCCTGATCGCCGGGATCCTCGGCGGCTGGCGCGCGGCCAGGCTCCGCCCGGCGGCGGCCCTGAGCCGGGTCGAGTGACCGGGCGGTCGGATCAGCTGGCGGACACCGCGGACATCCAGGAGAAGACGGAATGTACAAGCTCACCGGCGTGACCAAGGACTACCAGAAGGGCCGCGTCATCGTGCACGCGCTGCAGGGCGTGGACCTGGTGATCGAGGACGGGGAGTGGCTGACCATCCAGGGACCGACCGGGCACGGTAAGACCACGCTGCTGCAGATGCTCGGCGGCCTGGACCGGCCGACGTCCGGCATCGTCGACTTCGACGGCCAGGACCTGGCCCAGCTGCGGGAGAGCCAGGTCACCCGGGTCCGGGCGACCTCGATCGGGTTCATCTTCCAGACGTTCAACCTGATCCCGACCCTGTCGGCGCAGGAGAACGTCGAGGCCGCGCTGGTGCCGCTCGGCACCAGCGCGGGCGAGCGGCGCAGCCGCGCCGCGAAGGCCCTGTCCGATGTGGGGCTGGGCGACCGCCTGCGGCACCTGCCGTCGGAGCTGTCCGGCGGCCAGCAGCAGCGGGTGGCCATCGCCCGAGCCCTGGTCAAGGAGCCCAAGGTGATCCTGGCCGACGAGCCCAGCGGCAACCTCGACGAGGACACCCGGGACGAGATCATCTCGCTGCTCGAGAACATGTGGCGGGACCGCGGCCTGACCCTGGTCCTGGTCACGCACGACAGCGGGATCGCGCGCCGGTCCCAGCGGGTCGGGGTGATGCGCAACGGCAAGCTCTCGATCCGGCAGGACACCAGGCGCGCGACCTGACCCTCGTCGGGCAGGGGGTCGGCGCGGCGGCCTGACCGAGCGTGCCGGCCCCTCCTAGGTGTGCGGCCTCTCCTAGGTACTAGGTATGCGAGAGCGACAGCTCACACCAGACGACCTTGCCGGCCGGCGTCCGCCGCGCCCCCCAATGCCGGGCCAGCTGGCTGACCACCTGGAGGCCGCGGCCGCGCTCGTCCTCGTCGCTGGCGTGCCGGAGCCTGGGCAGGGCGGCGGAGTCGTCCTGAACCTCGATGACCAGCCCGCCCTCGCGCACCAGGCGCAGCGCTATGGCGCCGTGGGCGTAGCGGACCGCGTTGGTGACGAGTTCGGAGGCGAGCAACTCCGCCGTCGGGATCAGCTCGGGCAGGTCCCAGCGCCGGAGCCGCCGGCGGACGAGAAGGCGGGCCCGGCGGGCGGACGTCAGCTCGGAAGCGAGCTTCCAGGCGACGTGCTGATCCTGTGGCAGGCGGTGCAGCCTGGCCACCAGGACCGCGATGTCGTCGCGCTGGTGGTCGGCGTAGACGCCGGCGAGCGTGGCCTTGCAGAGGTCTTCGAGCGGCCGGGAGGTCGAGCCGGGTCCGAACGTCTCGCGCAGCCTGGTGAGACCCTCGTCTATGTCGCTGGCGCGCCGTTCGACCAGCCCGTCGGTGTAGAGCACCAGCAGGCTGCCGTCCCTGATCTTGAAAATCCGGGTCTGGATCGGCCCCGACCCGATGCCCAGCGGCGGGGCCGGCGCCACGTCCAGGAACTCGGTCTTGTCGTCCGGCGACACCAGCAACGGCGGCAGGTGCCCGGCCGAGGCCACCTCGCACCGGCCCGAGACCGCGTCGAAGACCGCGTACACGCACGTGGCGAAGTGCGGCTCGCGCTGCCCGAGCTCGTGCATGAGCTCGTCGAGTTGCTGCAGCGTTTCCGCGGGCGGCAGCTCGAGCCTGGCCAGCGTGCGGATCGCCGTGCGCAGCCGCCCCATGGTCACCGCGGCGCGCACGCCGTGCCCGGCCACGTCGCCGACGACCAAGGCCACCCGTCCGCCCGGCAGCGCGATCGACTCGTACCAGTCGCCACCTACCTCGATCATCTTGCTGCCGGGCAGGTAACGGTGGCGGACCTCGACCGATGACGGCGCCGAGAGCCCGGTCGGCAGCAGGCTGCGCTGCAGCGTCAGCGCGGTGGCCCGCTCCCTGCTGTACCTGCGGG
>JASIJN010000388.1 GCA_030050125.1 Streptosporangiaceae bacterium
CCCCGCGATCACACCCAAGACACGGCGCGCGGATCGCGCGCCTGTTAATTTCGTGGCCATTTCTACGCTCCTACAGGTCGACGTGATCCGTCGGCTACGACGTGCGGCCGCGACAGCCGTACCAGGAAGCTAGGGCCGGCCAGTACCCCGTCGCATCGGGGAAACCCCTACGCTTCCGAGGACGCCACCGTCGCAGGTGCCCGGCGCGTGGCGCCCGTCGAGGTCTCACCACAGACGGTGCTGACCTCTCATCTTGGCGGCGGCGAGTCTGAGACTGGTTCTGACGGGAAGACTGAAGGGTGTTCGTCGATCAAGACGGGGGGCTACCACATGAAAGTGGCACTGACCGGCGCAACGGGGTTCATCGGATCCCACGTACTGACCGAACTGCAGGCCCACGGGCACGAGGTGACCGCGCTCGTCCGCGACGCCGATGCGGACATCGTCGCAACTCGCGGCGCCACGCCGGCGGTGGCCGACCTTTACGACCGGTCGGCGGTCGTCAGCGTGTTCAGCGACGCCGACGCGGCGGTGCACACAGCCAGCCCCGGCGACGCCACGAGCGCGGACATGGACTCCGCGGTGGCCGATGCCGCGATCGGCGCGTTCGCCGGCACCGGCAAGCCCTACCTCCAGATCAGCGGCCTGTGGGACTACGGGTCCAACCGCGACATCACCGAGGAATCCCCGGCCAGCGCGCCTGCGCTGGTGTCCTGGAGGGAGCCGATCGAACACCGGGTGCTGGGCGCCAGGGACATGCGGGCAACCGTGATCACCTCCGGGGTGGCCTACGGTGACGGCGGCGGAGGGATCCCCGGGCTGCTTCTCGGCTCCCCCCGCGACGACGACGGCTACTTGATCATGCTCGGCACCGGGCGACAGCACTGGGCGACGGTGCACGTCGCGGACCTGGCCGACGCCTTCCGCCGGGCGCTGGAGGACGACTCAGCTCGTGGCCGCTACATGATCGGCAACGGAGTGGCCTCGACCGTCGCCGAGCTCACCGAGGCGGCCGCCGTCGCGGCCGACGCGCCGGGTGCGGTCCCTGGTTCCGACGATGAGGCCCGGGCACGTCTGGGCGCGGATCTCGCCGAAGTCCTGCTGCTCGATCAGGGCACCGAGGCCGCCAAGGCCCACGCCGAACTCGGCTGGCATGCGTCTCATCCGTCTCTCGCCGACGACTTCCGCCACGGAAGCTACCGGTCGCTGTGACGCTGGAGACCGTCGAGGATCAGGTTGATCGTGAAGTCGAAGCGATCGTGGCCGGCTCCTGAGGTGAGTTCGGCTGCGTAGCGCTTGGTCTGCGGAAAGGTGTCGGGCAGCTCCGCGAATCGGCGCAGTAGTTCGTTACGGCTGACGACCCAGCCGTCGCCAGTCCGGGCGGCTTGCTTGTCCCGCAGCGAGATCTCGAGGCAGTAGGCGTTGACATAGAGCGTCAGGGCGTCGATCGCCCAGGCGGCCGTCTGCGGATCGACACCTCCGGCGAGCACGATGGCGAACATTCCCTCGGTGACTCGCATCGTGTCAAGGTTCGTCGGCACGATGGCGAGCGCCGCCTGGGAGATGCCGGGGTAACGCGAGTACTGGTCTCGCATCTGGGTGTAGACGCTGGTGATCTGCTGGCGCCAGGTACCGGGGTCTGGCTCCGGGAGTTCGATCTGAGCGTAGAGGCGGCCGAGGAGCAGTTCGTCCAGGTCGTCTTTGTTGACCACGTGGGCGTAGAGGGACGCCGGCCCGGTTTCCAGCGCAGTGGCCACGCGCCGCATGGTCAGGGCCTCGTATCCCTCGCTCGCCACGATGTCGAAGGCGGTCTCGACGATGGCCTCGACCGTGATCGGCTTCTTCCGTCCGGCGGACGGTCCACGGCGCCTCACGGGTGTGCTCGTGTCGCCGTTGAGCTGCAGGTGGCGGGCGGCGCGCCGTCGCTGTGGAGCCGAAGCCATGAGGGCAGTGTAGCAAGCCCCCAGAACGTCCTTCCAGTGGTATGGATCTGCGTTCCAGTTGACAGGATCAGTGTTCGTATACAGAATAGCGTTCGTGTCTACTAACACCCGCCCGGCCCGGTCCGGGCAGAGCCGCAGCGAGCCGCTCGATCCCGCTCTGGTCAAGCTCGCACTCGCCATCCTCGTCGGGGTCGTCGCGGCGATCCTCGACCTGACGATCGTTAACGTCGCGATCGACACCCTGCAGCGTCGTCTCCACACGAGCGTCTCCACGATCCAGTGGGTCAGCACCGGCTACGCCCTGGCCGCGGCGATGACCATCCCCGTCAGCGGCTGGGCCTTCCAGCGCTTCGGCGCGCGCCGCTCCTGGATGGTTTCGCTGACCGTCTTCGTCGCCGGTTCGGCGCTGTGCGGCGTGGCGTGGTCGACCGGCAGCCTCATCGCCTTCCGCATCTTCCAGGGCATCGGCGCCGGCATGCTGCTCCCGCTCGCGACGACGATCCTCGCCAACGCCGCCGGCCGCGAGCGACTGGCACGCATCGTGCCGTTCATCGCCATCCCCTCCCAGGCCGGCCCGGTCCTCGGCCCGGTGATCGGCGGCCTGATCCTCAGCAACGCGAGCTGGCGCTGGATCTTCTACGTCAACGTCCCCGTCGTCCTGATCGCGCTCGTGCTTGCCTGGCGCACCGTGCCCGAGACCGAGATCAACACCGACCGCCGCATCGACGTCCGCGGACTCGCGCTGCTCTCACCCGCCCTGGCCCTGTTCGTCTACGGGTTCTCCGAGGCAGGCGTGACCGGCGGGTTCGACCACGCCAGGGTGATCGCACCCCTGGCCGCCGGCCTTGCGATCCTCGCCGGGTATTGCGCGCACGCGCTGCGCTCGCGCGCCGAGCCGATCGTCAACCTGCGCCTCCTGCGTTTCCGGGGCTACGCGACGTCCTCGGCGATGATGTTCCTCTCCGGCATCACGCTCTTCGGTGCGCTCTTCCTGCTGCCGCTGTACTACCAGCAGGCACGCGGCGCGTCCGCCCTGCAGGCCGGCCTGCTGCTCGCCCCCCAGGGCGTCGGCGTGGCGATCGGCGCGCTCGGCGCCGGACGGCTCGTCGACAAGCTGGACGTCGACGTTCGCCTCGTCGCTCTCGCCGGCATGGCGCTGCTGATCGCCGCCACGGTCCCGTACGTGCTCGCTACACCGCGCACCAGCGAAGCGCTACTCGGCCTCGTGCTCGTCGCCCGCGGCGCCGGCCTCGGCCTCGTGCTGGTTCCCATCACCACCGCCGCCTACATCGGCCTGCCCCACGGCGCCATCCCGTCAGCGACCACCGGAGTACGGATCTACCAGCAGATCGGCGGCGCGCTCGGCACCGCGATCCTGGCCGTCATCCTGCAGCACGCGATCTCGGCCACCCCCAGCCCGCACGGGATCGCGGGTGCGTTCGACACGACATTCGCCTGGGTCCTCGGACTGACCGCCCTCTCCTTGGTGCCCGCACTCCTGCTGCCAGGCAAGCATCACGACGATCAAGCGGCGGCCTGAGCCCACGGCTACCCGGCGGAGCCGCCGACTCCTACCTAGGAGGGAACGGGGCGGCCGGAAACGGGGTGTGCCGCACGCTCGGCATGAGCCCGGAAATGGGCACTGCGGCCGATGTGGATGAGGCTGCGGGCGGCCGATCATAACGGCCATGAACCTTCTTGGCAGAACACGGCACACCCCGGCCGAGGCGGACCGGGACACTAAAGGTCCGGTCGGCGGCATCGCTGCGTTCGACCGGCGCGTGATCGCCGTCGGCGCTGTTGTCTTCACTGTTCTGCTGGCCGTGTCGACGCGGTACGGGTTTCACCGCGACGAGCTGTACTTCCTGGAGTGCGCCCGCCGCCTGCAGGCCAGCTATGTCGATCAGCCCGTACTGACGCCGCTGCTGGCGTGGGTATCACTGAAGCTGTTCGGCGTGTCGCTGATCGGGCTGCGGATGTGGCCGGCTCTGGCGGCATGGGCGACGGTCGTGATCGCCGGGCTGACGGCGCGCGAGTTCGGCGGCGGCCGCCGGGCGCAACTGCTGGCGGCGGTCGCGACCGCCGCCATGCCAGCCGTCCTGGGCGCCGACCACCTGTTCGGTCCGACGGCCTTCGACATACTGGCGTGGGCAAGCCTGGCGCTGGTGGTGGCCAGGATCGGGCGGACCGGTAACGCGCGCTGGTGGCTGGCCGGCGGCCTGGTGCTCGGCCTCGGGCTGGCGAACAAGCACAGCGTGGGCTTGTTCGCCCTCGCTCTGGTCGCCGGCACCCTGCTCAGCGGCGGCCACCGTCTGGTGCTGAACCGCTGGTTCGCGGCGGGCGCGCTGATCGCGGCCGGTTTCACCGTCCCCGACATCTGGTGGCAGGCGCAGCACCAGTGGGCCACGCTCGCCATGACGCGCGCGCTCGCGCAGGAAAACGGCGGTCTTGGCCACATCGCCAGCTGGGTGATCGGGCAGCTGATCATGACTGCGCTGGCGATGGTGGTGGTCTGGCTGGCCGGACTGCGCTTCCTGTGGCGGTCCGGTCGGCCGCTGTGGCGCGGCCTGGCGCTGGCGTACGCGCTTCTGTTCGCGTTGTTCGCTCTCACCACCGGCGGGAAGATCTACTACCTGGCGGGCGCCTACGTCTACCTCCTCGGGGCAGGCGCCGTAGCCATCGACGGCTGGCTGGCGGCCCGGACCGGCCGGCTCCGCAGTCTGCTGCTGGCCACGGCAACAACCACCGCACTGGCCGTGCCCCTCGCGCTGCCGGTGCTGCCAGCCGCCGATGTCGGCTGGACCCAGAAGGTCAACACGGTACTGGCTGAGTCGGTTGGCTGGCCGCAGCTGGTCGCCACCGTTCGCACCGCGTGGTTCTCCCTGCCGGCCAGGCAGCGGGCCAGCGCAGTGATCTTCACAGCGAACTACGGTGAGGCCAGCGCGATCAACGTTCTGGGGCAGGGAACAGGCCTCCCGCAGGCGGTAAGCGGGCACAACACCTACTGGTGGTGGGGCCCGGGCAACCCGCATGCGACCACCGTCGTGGCGGTCATGCCGGGGCCAGCCGACGGAGGCGGGGACGCCGCCTACCTCGGCCAGTTCTTCACCAGCGTGCGAGCCGTCGCGACGCTGTCCAACCCGTACGGCCTGCATAACCAGGAGTGGCACGGCCACGTATACCTGTGCACCGGCCCGCGCCGGCCCTGGGGCCAGATGTGGCCGCAGCTACGCCAGTACAGCTGACGCGGCGGGCCAGAACTCCATGGTCTCGGGTCGTGCGGCGGGCCTGGTTCGTCCCGGATGGTAAGTGGGCATCAGGGGACTGGGGGCGGGCCGAGAGAGGGTGGCGAGATTGGAGAACCG
>JASIJN010000389.1 GCA_030050125.1 Streptosporangiaceae bacterium
GACGGGTGAAGGTGCGGATCGGGATCGCGCTAGGGCCGGCCGGCGTCCCCGGCGGGTTCGCCGCGGCCGTCGATGACCTGGAGCAGGCGGGCGTCGACTCGCTGTGGCTACCGGAGATGGTGTACGGACCGCTGGTCGATCCGTTCACCGGGATGGCGTACGCGCTGTCCCGGACGGCGCGGCTCAAGGTCGGCACCGGGGTGTCGGTGCTGCCGGGGCGCCATCCGGTCCTGGTGGCCAAGCAGCTCGCCTCGATGGCCGGGCTCGCGCCGGGACGGGTGCTGCCGGTCTTCGGCCTGCGTCCCGCCCGCCGCAGCGAGCGGGCGCTGTTCGAGGTGCCCGGGCCCCGCGACCAGGTGTTCGACGAGTCGCTGCAGCTGCTGCGGCTGCTGCTGCGGGAGGACACCGTGTCGTTCGCCGGCCGGTTCTTCACGGTCGAGGGCGCGAGCGTCGGGCCGCTGCCCGTCAAGCCGCTCGACATCTGGCTGGGCGGCACCGCGCCCGGGGCGCTGCGCCGGATCGGCCGGCTCGCCGACGGCTGGCTGGGAAGCCTGATCACGCCGGCCGAGGCCCGGGCCGGCCGGGCGGTGATCGAGGACGCCGCGGCGCAGGCCGGCCGGGAGGTGGAGCCGGATCACTACGGGATCAGCCTGCCGGTGGCGACCGACGGCATCCCAGCCGAACTCATCGCCTCGGTGTGGGAACGTCGGCCGGAGGCGGACCCGGCCACCCTGATCGCGGCGAACTGGGCGGACGCGCGGCGGATGGTGGAGGAGTACGTGGCCGCCGGGCTGACCAAGTTCGTCATCAGGCCGGCCGGGGCCGTCTCGTCGTTCGAGCGGTTCCTGGAGCGGTTCGTCCGCGAGATGGTGCCGCTGCAGACCTGACTACAGGGTCGCGCCGGCCGATACCTGCACGACGTCAATCCTTGCGGCCCGTCACGGCCAGGCTGGCGCCGATGCCGATCATCACCAGGCCGCCGGCGCCGCCGATCAGCTCGAGCCGGCGCGGAGAGCGGGCCAGCCAGCCGCGGGCGGTGCCCGCGGCGAGCGCCCAGGTGCCGTCCGAGATCACCGCGATGCCGAAGAAGATCGCCCCGAGCAGCAGCATCTGCAGCTGCACGTGGCCAGCCGCGCGGTCGACGAACTGCGGCAGCACCGCCGCGAAGAACACGATCACCTTGGGGTTGGTCACGCCGACGAGGACGCCGTCCCGCAGGACCCGCAGTGGCGTCTTCCGCTCCACCGTGGCACCGAGCGCCTCGGTCAGCGACCGGCGGTGCCGCACCGCCTGCACGCCCAGGTAGATCAGGTAGGCCGCGCCCGCCAGCTTGATCACGGTGAACACGGCCACCGACCGCTCCACCAGGATCCCGATGCCGAACGCGACGGCGGCCACCTGCGCGTACACGCCGATCTGGCCGCCCAGGGCGGTGCAGACCCCCGCGGCCCGGCCCAGTTGCAGCGAGCGGCTGATCACGAACAGCACGTTCGGGCCCGGCACCACAATCAGCGCGAAGGACAGCAACGCGAATGCCAGCAGATGTCCGGTCGGAAGCACGTCCCGAGAGTATCGACCTGTCCCAGCGTCAGCGACCGATAATCGGCCGCTGCTCATTTGGGCAGGTTGCCGATGAGGGCGTGCCGCGTCGAGTGGAGCAGTCCGCCTGAGGCCCGGAAGAGGCTCAGGCCCTTCAACTCGGCGCCGCTGGGCACCGTGCCGGTCCAGGCGGTAGCCACCATGTCGCCGTCCACGACCAGCGCGTCGATGACATAGGTCGGCACCCCGCCGACCATCTTGATCGCATTCTCATAGTCGTCGCGCGCGCCGTCAGGTCCGCGTCCGGGCGGAGTGTGGCCGTAGTCGACATAGTCGGGCGCGACGACCCCGTCGAAATCCTGCGGACGGGCGTTGGTGTAGCAGTCAAAGAACTCGCGCACCACATCTTCCGGACTCAGTTGCTCGCTCAACGTGCGTCCCCCCTGACCTTGTGTGAACGATTAACCGCTGGGCAGTCTACGGGAGCCGCCGCTGCTGAGGGTGCTGCCGGTGCCGGCGGGCTGCGCCACCGCGGGCACCCGGCGAGGCCGCCAGGCAAGTCGGCCCTTGCGCCTGCTGACCGCCACACCGGCCAGGCATACCGCCCCTCCGACCAAGCTGAGCCAGGCTGGCGTCTGGCCCAGGAACACCCAGGACAGGAGAATCGTGACCACCGGAACGATGTAGGTAGTCATCCCCATCTTCCCCGCCGTGGTCCGGGCCAATGCGTAGGCCCACGTGGTGAAGGCCAGCGCGGTCGGGAACAGGCCCAGATACACCACCCATAGCGTGGCCGGTACCGGCGCTGAAGACACCTGGCTGACCAGCTGTCCCGCGAACGGCAGGCACGCCACAGCGCCCACAGCGCAGCCAAACGTGGTCACCTGAAGCGCCGACGCGTGCCGCAAGGCTGGCTTCTGCCCCACCACTCCACCTGCGTAAAAAACGGCGGCCGCCACGCACAACAGCACGCCGATGACCGATGCCCGGCCGCCGCTGGACATCGAGACTCCGACCACAACCGCGCCGGCGAACGCCACGACGAGCCCGGCCACCAGACGGTTCGGCAGACCCTCGCCCAGCAGCCAACTGCCGAGCAGCACTATCAGGATCGGGCCGATGTTGACAAGCATTGCCGCAGTGCCCGCGTCCACTTTGTGCTCACCCCAGTTCAGCGCCACCATGTAGGCGCCGAACCACAGCACCCCGGACACGAGGATGCCGGGCCACGCCGCGCGCGGCGGCCACCCCTGGTGGCGTACCACGCACACGATTCCCAGGGCCAGCGCCCCGACCACCAGCCGGCCCAGGGCGAGTGCCCCCGGGGCGAAGTCATGCCCGGTACTGCGGATAGCGACGAATGCCGACGCCCACAGCACCACGGTCACGCCCGCCGCCGCGATCGCCAGCCATCGGATGCGATCGGCCGTCGCGGGTTTCTGGTTCATGTGATCTCCGTTCGCTACCACGGCCGCGGCCGTGCAGACCTTCGGACAGGTCATGCGGCGACTACCGCCAGCCCGCGGCGGAACGGGTGAGCGCCCGTACGGCATCTACGGCAATCCAGACCGGTGCTCGACGTCCCACGTGTTTGCCCGTCATGCCCTGTAGACGTGCTGCCGGTGAGTTACGTGAGGCCTGATCTCGCCCGCGGGCCAAAGAATTCTCACCGGCGTCGCGGCGGCGAGAAGCGCACACGGCGCGGGAGCATGCTCCGGCTGTCATCCGCCGGCTGACCGGAAATGCCACCAGGTTTCCGTGAACGTGGCAGAGTTCCCTGGGCCCGACGACCCCTGTGGCAGTGCCGCTTTGGAGTATCTGCGGGACAGTCGCGCCCAGGTCGATGCCCTGGTCAGCCAGTTGAGCCCCAGTGACCCCGATCTAGTCGCGGAGCGGATCTGGCTGATGATCGAAGGGCTTTACAGT
>JASIJN010000390.1 GCA_030050125.1 Streptosporangiaceae bacterium
GCTGCGGGCCCTGCCGCCCGATGTCGCCAGGCGCCGCCGGGGCCGCCAGGCCCGGCTCGCGGGGGTCGCCTGGGCGGGCGGCGATGTCGCCATGGTGGCGCTCGCCGGGGTAGCGATATGGCAACTGCGCGGCTATTCGGCGGTCGCGCATCCGGCCACCGGATCGCTCGGGATCGATCCCGTGGTCGCCCTGGCCCCGGCACTCGCGCTGGCCGGGGTGACGCTCATCCCGCTGCGCGGGCTTCCGCTGGCGGCCAGGCTGGCCGACAAGTTGACCGACCGGGAACGGCGGCTGGCCGCCGCCATGGTGAGCTGGCAGATCGCCAGGCGTCCGATCCGCCAGGCGGGCCCGGCCCTGCTCGTCGTCGTCGCCACGGCGACCACCACGCTGGGGCTGGCCGGGTACGCGAGCTGGCGGCAGTCGACCGCGGACCAGGCCGCCTTCACGGTCGGCTCGGACGTGCGCGCGGACTCCGCGGGCCCGCTGCCGCTGGGCGCGACCACGGCCATCACCCGCGCGCCGGGCGTCACCGCCGCCACGCCGGCCGGCCTGGCCGGCATCGGCAACGGGGGGCAGATGATCGCGCTGGACGCGAGCACGGCGGGCAAGACGATCTTGCTTCGCCCCGACCTGTCGCCGCTTCCGCTGAGCGCGCTGTGGCAGCGCATCACGCTGCGGCGGCCGTCCGGGCTGGCGCTGCCCGGCCAGCCGGCCCGGCTGGAGATCCTCGCCTCCCTCGGGGCGGGCCCGCACACCGGCGCGGCGGCGGTACGGCAGGAACTCGGCTCGGCCACCGTCCAGGCCTGGATCCAGGACGCCAGCGGCGCCACCGACCAGATAGACGCCGATGCCCCCCTGCCCTTCGACGGCCAGCCGCATTCCCTGGTCTTCGCGCTGGCAGGTCCGCGGCCGGCCGACTACCCGCTGCGGCTGCTCGCACTCACGCTGACCTACGCGCTGCCGCCGTACGACCCGGCCAGCCCGCGGTCGGCTCCCACCGCGCGGCTGAGCGTTGCGTCCCTCGCGGTGGCCGCCGCGGCCAGCGGCCCGTTCGGCACGCCGTTCAGCCACGGTGCCGCCCTGGCGGCGTGGCTTGGCACGGGATACTCGGCGTACGTGCCGACGGGGCCGCCGGGCCCGTACGGGCAGACGCCGCCATCGGGCGGGGCACTTCCGTCGATCCTGAGCTGGCACGGCGCCGCCGACGGCGGGCAGCAGCTCACGTTCTATGCCGGGCACGAACCGTCGGAGTCGGTCATGCTCGGCGTGGACCTCGGTCCCGGGCAGGCCACCGGGCAGGTCGCGGTCACGGCGCGGCCGCCGTCCCAGATCGTCCCGGCCATCGCCACCAGCGGCTACCTGGCCGCCAGCCGGCTCGGCATCGGATCGAACGTCCAGGTCTCGTCCGGCGGGTTCGCGATCACGGTCCGGATCGTGGCGTCGGTGGCCAGATTCCCGACCGTCTTCGGGCAGAACCGGGCGCTGATCGTTGACCTCGCGGAGGTCAACGACCTGCTCGCCGCCTATCAGGAGCCGCCGTTGCCGGTGACCCGCTGGTGGCTGCGTACCGCTGACGGCCAGGTGCCGCGCCTGCCGGCCGGCCTTGGCCTGTCCGTCACCAGCCGCGCCAGCCAGCAGGCGGCCCTGCTCCGCAACCCGCTGCTGACGGCCCCACGGCAAGCCATGCTGGCCATCGGGGCGGCGGCGGTCCTGCTCGGCGTGCTCGGGTTCTCGATCAGCGTCGCGGCCAGCCTCCGCGCCCGGCGGACGCAAAGCGCTGTCTTCGCCGCGCTGGGGGTGGGGAAGAACGCCCAGGCCGGCCAGTTGTGCCTGGAGCAGGGCGCGCTCAGCATTCCGGCCGCGACCGCGGGCCTGCTGGCCGGGATCGGCCTGGCCCAGTTGCTGGTGCCCGCGATCACCCTGACCGCGGGTGCGGCGGCGCCGGTGCCGTCGGCCGTGGTGGTACTGCCACTCGGCCCGGCCGTTGCCCTGGCCCTGGTCACCGCCGTCGTGCCGACCGCCGCCGCCGCCCTGTCGGTCCTGCGCAGGCCCGACCCGGCGGCGCAGTTGCGGGCGGAGGCCGTATGAGAAGGCCGTGGCTGCGGGTGCGCGCGGCCTGGGTGCTGCTGACCGGCACCGGGGCCGGCGTCAGCGTCGCCTTCGCCTTGCTCGTCTTCGCCTCCGTGCTGGCCAGCCTGGCGATCCCCCGGGAGAGCGTGGCGTTGCGCAACGAGGCGCTGCAACGCGTGATCGCGGCCTCGCAGCCCGGCGACCGGACCGTCGTCGCAACGGTGGGCGAGACCTCCATGAAGGACCAGTCCGAGCAGGTCTCGGCCACCGACATCGCGGCGGCCGGCGCCGCCTTGCGGGCGCGGCTGGCCGCGGGCGGGATCCCGCTGGCCAGCAGCCCGCCCGCCTGGTCGAGCCTGACCACCGGCTTCGTGCCGGTTGCCGGGGCGCGCCAGGCCGCCGGGTACGGGCAGCCGCAGTTCGAGATGACCTACCGCACGGCGCTGGCCCGCTACAGCCATGTCGTGGCGGGACGTCTCCCGGCCGGCGGCGCGCCGGCCGGGCAGCAGGTCGTGGTGCAGGCGGCGGTGACCGCCGCCACCGCGGCCCGGTTCGGCCTGCGGGTCGGCGCCCGGCTGAACGCGGGGCCCGTGCAACTGGTGGTCGTGGGGATCATCCGGCCGGCGAACCCGGCTTCCGCCTTCTGGAGACAGGATCTCGCGGCGGCCAGGCCCGCGCTGGCGCAGGGCGCACCGCCGGAGCTGTCGTACTGGTTCGGGGCGGTCTTCATCGGCCCCGGTGCGCTCCCGCTGGTCGAGTCCGGGCTCGGCGACGTTGAGATGGGGGTGACCTGGGTGTACCCGGCCGCACTCGGCCGGCTCACCGCGGGCCAGGCGGGCGCGCTGGACGCGAGCGTCGCCAGCCTGGAGTTCTCCGGGGCAACGTTGATCACCCAGGCGATCGGGCACCCGGTCACGGTGACGATCGTTTCCCAGATCCCCTCGATGCTGTCGTCGTTCATCGCCGGGGAGAACGGCGTCTCCCCCGTGCTCGAACTGCTGTACGTCAGCCTGGCCGTCATGGGCGGGGTCGTGGTGCTGCTCGGCGCCCGGCTGGTGGCGCAGCGCCGCGCCGCGGAGTTCACCCTCATGCGAGCCCGGGGCGCGGCGCTGTATCAGCT
>JASIJN010000391.1 GCA_030050125.1 Streptosporangiaceae bacterium
GTCGCGGCGCCCGCGGCCGGCGCCCCGGTCGCGCCCGCCGGGCCGAGCCTGCTCACGCAGGCGCACTGGGCGGTGACCGACACGCTCACCATCACCCGGCGCAACCTGCTGGTCTGGATGCGGGTGCCGGCCTACATCATGTTCACCGTGATCCAGCCGGTCATGTTCGTGCTGCTGTTCCGCTACGTATTCGGCGGCGCGATCCCGGTGCAGGCGCCCGGCGGTTACGTCGACTTCCTGCTGCCGGGGATCATCGGACAGACCGCGGCGTTCGCGACCTTCGGCACGGCGATCGCGCTGGCACAGGAACTGCAGAAGGGCGTGATCGACCGGCTCAAGTCGATGCCGATGGCGCGTTCGGCGGTGCTGGCGGGCCGCCTAGTCGCCGACACCGCGCGGATGCTGGTGACGATCGTGATCGTGGTCGGGGTCGGTTACGCGGTCGGCTTCCGGTTCCAGAACGGCGCCGGCCTGGCCGTGGCCATGGTGCTGCTGGCCACCGTGTTCGGGCTGTCCATCTGCTGTATCTCCGCCTTCACCGGGCTGGCCATCGGCGACGAGGAGTCGGTGCAGGCGTTCGGGCTGGTCTGGCTGTTCCCGCTGACGTTCCTCAGCTCCGCGTTCGTGCCGATCCAGACCATGCCGGGCTGGCTGCAGGCGTTCGCCAACAACCAGCCGGTCACCTTCGTCATCGACACGATGCGCGCGATGGCGCTCGGCGGGCCGATCGAGGCGAACCTGTGGAAGTCCATCGCCTGGCTGGCCGGGATCTTCATCGTGTTCGCGCCGCTCGCGGTCCGCGCCTACAAGCGAGCCTCCTAGCCGGCCGGCCCGGCGTGACCCGGCTATGACGGACCGGGCACCCAGGCCACGTCGGACGTCTCGATGACCCGCTCGGACCCGGAGTTCCTCCGGGTCCGAGAGCTGCTGAGCAGGGCCGCGAACCCGAGCACCCCGGCCGGAGGAAGCGTGACCAGGGCCGGGAGCTGATAACGCCAGGAGAACTCCAGGACGTCCGGCGCCAGCAGGACGGCGACCGCGGTGGCGGTGAACAGCAGGCAGGCCAGGGCGAGCTGGCGGCTGCGGATCCCGCGGGCGCGCCGGGTCACCGCGAGGACCGAGCCGGCCAGGCCGAGCAGGGTGAACAGGGCCAGCAGCGGGCCGGGGGTGTAGCCCCCGTGCAGCTGGTACGCGCGCAGGAACCCCGCCACCGGCCGGTCGACCGTGGCCGGGCCGCCATAGGACGGGCTGAGCCGGCGGTAATAGAACGGCCCGAACGTCTGACGCTGCAGCCCGACGACGATGACGTTCCCCCGGCCGAGGGTGACCCAGCGGGGATAGGTCGGGTAGCTGGTCTGGAACTGCCACCGGGAGATCGGCGTGACCGAGCGCGAGCCGGTGCGGGTCAGCGCGAACAGCCGCACCGCGTCGCGGGCGATTCCGACCACGACCCGCAGCGGCTGCTGGTGCTCGATCGCCGAGTCCAGGATCCCGATCAGCTGGGTCCGGCTGGCGCTGGCCGGGATCGGCGCGGCATGCAGCGGGGACACGCTCGAATGCACCAGCCAGTCGGGGCCGTTGGCCTGCTCGCCGGGCGTCGGGCACAGCGGCCGCACGTCCGCGGGGATCTTCAGCGTGGCGCAGTCGGCCTGGGCGGTCAGCCGGCCGCTGGAACTCTGCCCCACGGCCAGCCGGAAATGCCCGGTCGAGAAGGCCTGCACCGTGCAGTAGACGAAGATCGGCAACGCGAACGCGCCGGCGAAGGCGGCGGCCACGGCCAGGCCCCGGCGCCAGGGGCCGCCGGACGCGAGCAGGTACACCGCCACGGGCAGGATGAGGATCTCGCCCAGGGTCTTGAGGGTGGCCGAGGTGCCGAGGATCAGGCCCGCCGAGGCCGCGAACGGCGCGGTCACCGCGGGCCGCCAGAGCAGCAGGGCCAGGCCCGCGACGATCATGGCTTCGAAGCAGATGTCGGGCATGATCATCTGCTCCAGGTACAGCTCGTAGGCGTCCAGCAGCACCGGTGCCGCGGCCAGTGCGGCGAGCCAGCGGCTGGCGCCGCGGCGCAGCAGCACGGCGTACAGCACCGCGGCCATCGCCAGGCCGAGCACGCTCTGCATCACCGCGACGCCCGCCAGGCCGCGGAAGGGCATCAGGGCGTCCAGCACCGCCTGGTACCCGGCGGGGTCGGAGCCCGGGTACACGCCGTACAGGTACTTGAGCGTGTCGACGTAGATCAGCGCGGGCTGGTAGGCGAGCTTGCTGAGCACCCGCAGCGCCAGCCCGACGACCAGCAGCGCCGTCATCAGCCAGTGACGGCGCAGCAGCCCGGGGATCCGGGCCGGCCACGACACCCTCGGGAGCTGCGCGGCGGCCGGCTCATCCGGCTGCGCCGCCAGGCCCGGCTCGCTGGTCTCGCGGGCGGCCGTCACGGCGCCGCCGGGCGCGCGGCGGCGATCCCGGGCATGGCTGCGCCAGGCATTCCTGACTCCTTGATCTGGGCCGACGGCGCGGGCGCCGACCCGGCTGATTCAACACTTTGCGCAGATGTTACCAAGATGCCTGGCCGGTTCCCTGAGACCGGTGTAAACCTATATGGCATGACACCGCGCTCTCATTCGCGGCGGTCCCATTCGCGGCGGAAATTTCTCGGTATGGCCGCGGCCGCGGCGGCGGTTCCGGTGGCGGCGATCGCGGGGTTGGAGGCCACCCGATCGAGCGGGCCCGCCGACGAGGCGCGCCGCAAGGCCGCGACGTCGGTGCCGAAGCGCCGGGTGCTCAGCGAGAACCAGCTCCCGGGCGACCCGGACTGGAAGATCAGCCAGCTCGGCGCGCCCGAGGCGATGGTGGGCTACGCCGGCCAGTACAGCGTGCTGCCCGGCGAGCCGGTCACCCTGTACGCGTCGACGACCGCGCGGTCGTTCACGGTCAGCGCCTTCCGTATGGGCTGGTACAACGGCGACCAGGCCCGGCTGGTATGGAAGTCGGGTACGGTGCGCGGCGGGCAGCAGAGCGCGTACAACCTGGCCTCCCTGAACACCGCGGTGCCGACCAACACGGTGCAGACCGACTGGGGACCGTCGCTGACCATCCCGACCGATGACTGGCCGGACGGGTCCTACCTGCTGCGGATGGACGCCGAGAACGGGGCGCAACGGTTCGTGCCGGTGACCGTCCGGTCCGCCAGCACCGCGGGCAAGGTGGTGCTCAAGAACTCCACGGCGACCTGGCAGGCCTACAACACCTGGGGCGGCTACGACCTGTACAACGGGCCGGGCGGCGCGGCCGACTACGACAACCGCTCGCTGGTGGTCAGCCTGGACCGGCCCTACGACCTCGACGGAGCGTTCATGTTCCTGGCGCATGACCGCCCGCTGATCGAGCTTGCCGAGCGCATGGGGCTGCCGCTCGCCTACGTCACCAGCATGGAAACCGCCACGATTCCGCACCTGCTCGACGGGGCCAGCGCGCTGTTCTCGCTGGGGCACGACGAGTACTGGACGCCGCAGGAGCGCGCCCATGTCACCGCGGCCAGGAACCAGGGCGTGAACCTGGCGTTCCTCGGCGCGAACTGCTGTTTCCGGCGGATCCGGCTGGCCAGCACGAGCCTGGGCGACAACCGGCTGGTCATCTGCTACAAGACCAGCTACATGGACGATCCGCTGTACGGCAAGGACGACGCTCTGGTCACCAACGACTACCGGGAGCCGCCGGACGCGGACGCCGAATCGTCGATGACCGGCACCCTGTACGAGTCCAACCCCACCAACGCGCCCTACGTCGTGGCCACCCCCGATGCCTGGATGTTCGCCGGCACCGGCGTGCAGAAGGGGACCAGCTTCCCCGGCATCGTCGGCATCGAGTACGACCGGGTCAACCCGGACTGGCCGGTCGAGCGGCCCATCCAGGTCCTGTCCCACTCCCCGCTGGTCTGCCGCGGCGTGAACAGCTACTCGGACTCGGCCTACTACACCCACGCCAGCGGCGCCGGCGTGTTCAACGCCGGGACCATGCGCTGGGTAGGCGCGTTCGACCCGTACCAGTACGGCGAGTTCGGGGTGAACCGCCGCGGCGGCGACTTCGTCAGGAAGGTCACCGCCAACGTGCTGCGGGCGTTCGCCGACGGCCCGGCCGCGGCCAAGTACCCGGCGCATGACAACCTGGACGCCATGCAGGAGTACGCGGGCGATCCGATCGCCGCGCAGCAAAACCTGTGGCCCCCGATCGTCCTGTAAGGCCCGTCCGAGAACGTGACCGCGCGATCCGCTCATCTCGTCATCTCCGCCATGCTCGCCGTCGCGCTGCTGGCCGCGTGCACCTCGGCCCCGTCGCCCCCGCCCGAGCGGGTGGCCGGCGGCCCGGCCGGCCACTACGACGTCCCCGCCGGGATCCACAAGATCAAGCACGTGATCATCATCATGCAGGAGAACCGGTCGTTCGACAGTTACTTCGGGACCTATCCCGGCGCGGACGGCATCCCGGCGCGCGACGGGGTGCCGACGGTGTGCGTGCCGAACCCGGCCGGCGGGTGCACCCGGCCCTACCACGACACCGCCGACGTGAACGGCGGGGGCCCGCATGGTGAGGCCAACGCCGTGGCCGACGTGGACGGCGGCCGGATGGACGGGTTCATCCGGCAGCGGGACGCGGCGAGTTCGACCTGCGCGATCCCGGACGACCCGGCGTGCAACCAGGGCGGGCCGCCCGACGTGATGGGCTACCACACGGCGGCCGAGATACCCAACTACTGGACGTACGCCAGGGACTTCGTGCTGCAGGACCACATGTTCGAGCCGGTGAACTCGTGGTCGCTCCCCGACCACCTCTACATGGTGTCGGCCTGGTCCGCCAAGTGCGCCACCCGCTCGCCGATGAGCTGCGTCAACGACGTCGTGGGGCCATACGGGGTGCAGCAGTTCAACCAGGCCGTCAACGACGAGCTGACCACCGGCAAGACCGACATCGACCTAGCCTGGACCGACATCACGTGGCTGCTCTACGCCAAGCACGTGAGCTGGGCGTACTACGTGGAGTCCGGGACGCAGCCCGACTGCGACGACGACTCGGACGAGACCTGCGCGCCGGTGCCCCAGAGCGCCTCCACCCCGGGCATCTGGAACCCGCTCCCGCTGTTCGGCGACGTGCAGCAGGACCACCAGGTCGGCAACATCAAGGACCTCGGCGCCTACTTCACCGCGGCGCGGGCGGGCAGGCTGCCCGCGGTGAGCTGGATCGTCCCTTCCGGTGCGAACAGCGAGCATCCGCCCGCGAGCGTCCATCGCGGCCAGGCGTACGTCACCGCGATCGTCAATGCCGCCATGGAGAGCAAGGACTGGAAGTCCACGGCGATCTTCCTGTCCTGGGACGACTGGGGCGGCTTCTACGACGGCGTGGTGCCTCCCGCCGTCGACCAGAACGGCTACGGTCTGCGGGTGCCCGGGATCGTCATCTCGCCGTACGCCAAGAAGGGCTTCATCGACCACCAGACGCTCAGCAGCGACGCGTACCTGAAGTTCATCGAGGATGACTTCCTGGGCGGGGCACGGCTCAACCCCAGGACCGACCGCCGCCTCGACCGCAGGCCGGATGTTCGCGAGGATGAGCCGATCCTCGGCAACCTGGACCAGGATTTCGACTTCAACCAGAAGCCGCGTCCCCCGGTCCTGCTGCCCACCAACCCGCCGACGGACTCGCCGTCGATCCCGGCCTACTTCACCGGCCTGCCGCCGTGCCTGGGCTGCACCACGCCGCCGCCCGGCTGACGGCTCAGCGCTGCTGCCAGAGCGTGACCACCACGCCCTTGAACTTCCGCTCCACGACCAGCCTGAAGCGGCTCATCAGCAGCTTGCCCTCGGCGCTGATCGCGGGGTTGGACACGCGCGCCGACGGGGCCCGGCCCACCACCCAGATCCGCTGGTAGGTGAGCATGAGCGGGCCCACGACCGAGAACGGCTTGTCGAAGCCGTTGAGCGTGCCGGACTTCTGCGGCGTCACCGCCAGCGCGAAGTCGGTAGTGTCCCGGAACTGATACGGGTAGCCCAGCTCGGCCTTGCGGTAGAAGGAGTTGAAGAACAGCACCCCGTCGCCGGGCCGTGCGTGCGCGCCGATGTAGAACGCGGGGTCGCCGTAGTCGAACTGGCGGGTCAGCGGGGTACGCGCCCGGTGCTGCGGCGTGAGCTGGAAGACCAGAACGCCGAGGCACGCCGCGACTCCGGTCACCGCGATGACCGCGCGCGGGTCCACCCGGCCGCCCGCCCGGTCGGCCAGCCACCGGCCGATCCGGTACAGCCCGGCCCCGGCCAGCATGGCCGCCCCGGTCTCGCCGTACAGGACGTACCTGTCGACGTACAGCGGGTGCCCCAGCACGGATTCCAGCATCAAGAGCCCGCCCGGCAGCACCAGCAGCGGCGCGGCTACCGACGGCAGCGAGATCCCGCCGCGGCGCCACCAGGGCGGACGGCCGTCGGGCAGGACCGCGGCCACCGCGAACAGGAACAGGCACACGGCCACCCAGGTGACCGAGCCGAAGTAGTCGTGGAACAGGATCCCCACGTCGTGCACGGTTGGCCGGGTGATCCAGGACGCGGCCGAGTCCTGGTGGATGCTGCCGATGACGACCGGCAGGACCAGGAACGCGCCGACGGCGCCGGCGGTGAACCAGTGCCGGAACACCCGCCTCCCTGGCCGGGCCAGCAGCACGGTGGCCATGTGCGCGGCCAGCACCATCAGCGTCAGCTCGTTCAGGTAGCCGCAGAGCGTTATCAGCGCGCCGTAGAGAACCCACCGGCGGCGGTCGGTCTGCCCCGCGGCCTCGCCTTCGAGCGCGCGCAGCAGCGCCAGCGTGGCGCAGAGCACGACCGCGACGATCGTGGCGTACTCGCGCGCGGTCTGGGCGTAGAAGCTGATCTCCGGGGTCAGGGCCATGATCAGGCCGGCGAACAGGCCGGCCCAGGTCGATCCGGACAGCCGCCGGACGATGTGCACCATCAGCCCGGCGGCCACGGTCATGGCGATCACCGACGGGACCC
>JASIJN010000392.1 GCA_030050125.1 Streptosporangiaceae bacterium
CGGGACGGACGGGCAGCTCTGGACTCAGGAATGGAACCCCGTGCTCGGGAATCCCGCTGGCTCGGCTGGGCCGGTCAGTGAGATCCCCCGCATGGGGCCACTGGGGTCAGCTCCCAGTTGCGCGTATCAGCAGGGAACACTGGGCAACTTTTACTGTTTCTGGGCCGGCTACACCTCTCCCTATAACCTGTGGGAAGCATCTGGCAGCCCCAAGGGGGTCGTCGGGCCAACAGACCTGGGGTACGGACCGCTGAAATTTTCTTAAATCGCGTCCCGGCTGTCCTGCGTTGCGCTCAGCGGTCCTTAATCGCGGGGTCAGCCTGGCCCCGCGCCCGCTGGGCGGACGCGGGCCAGCCGGCCGGGATGAATGCGAGCCCGCTGCACATCTAGGTGCAGTAGCGTCGCACTCATCACCGCGCAGCACGGGGCACCGCAGCCCGGCGGCATAGCGGCGTGCGGCAGGCGCGGCGCTTCGCGATGAGTCCCCGGGCCGCGTACCGTCATACTCGCCATGACGTACGCACCGGTGAACGGCCTGCAGCTCTACTACGAGATCCGCGGCAGCGGGAGGCCACTCGTCCTGCTCCACGGCGGCCTGCTGACCATTGACCTGAACTTCGGGCCGTTGCTCGGACCCCTCGCGGCGAGCAGGCAGGTGATCGCGGTGGAGCTCCAGGGCCACGGGCACACCGCCGACACCGACCGCCCGATGACGATCGAGGCGCTGGCCGGTGACGTCATCGCGCTGCTCGACCATCTGGGAATCGCCGAGGCCGATCTGTTCGGCTTCAGCCTCGGCGGTGTGGTCGCGTACGCGATCGCGCTCGGCGCGCCCGCCCGGGTCGGCAAGATGATCGTCGCCTCGGCGGACGCCCACCGCCCGCCGGGCCGGGAAAGCGCGCCACTCGACGACGAGCGCATGCCGACGCCGGCCGACTTCCAGGCGATGCGCGACGCTTACGACGCGGTCGCCCCCGACCCCGCGCACTTCGACGAGTTCGCGGCCAAGGCCTCGGCAATGGTGCACGAGTTCCCGGGATGGACCGACGAGCTGCGGTCATTGCGGGTGCCGACCCTGCTGATCTTCGGCGACCGCGACTTCTCACCGTTGCCCGACGTGGTGGAGATGTTCGAACTCCTGCCAAACGCCCAACTCGCCGTGCTCCCCGGGACCACGCACATCGGCGTCACGCGGCGAGCAGGCGAAGTGCTCGCGTTGATCACGCCGTTCCTCGACGGGCGCTGAGCGGCGGCTACTTGCGCACAGCGCGCGGATTACCGTTGATCACGCGGCGCCGGATCGGCGTGCCTGGGCTCGGGTCTCTGCGAGTTTCGGCTCGGCCCGTCCTGGGTACCACGGCTGGCTGGCGGCCGCCGCGGCCGCATCCGAACCAGGCGGCCCGGGGGGTTCTGGGAGACGCTCTTCTCGTAGTAGGCCGCGATGGCGGAGAACCGCCGTGCCGCGGGGCTCACGCCGCCGTGGCGGGGAGGGGAGGCGGGGAGGGGAGAGGTCATGGCTATGACAACGGATCCCGCCGCGGCCATCAGGCCGGGCAGGCAGGCAGCTGCCAGCAGGGTGGCGCGGACCGGGGCGGTGGAGCGGTTGACCCGCACAGACCGGGCGGCCCGGGGGTGGGATGCGCGCGCGGCGACCCCGCTGGAGTCACACGCGCAGTTCGCCCCGGCCAGGTCGCGGGATCCGGTCGGGCTGCTGGCAGGCCAGGCGAAGTCGCGGGTGCCGGAACTGGTCCCGGTCCGGCACGGGCGGATGCTGGTGTCGCCGTTCACCTTCTACCGGGGAGCGGCGCTGCTCATGGCGACCGATCTGGCCAGCACACCCACCTCAGGGCTGCACGTGCAGCTGTGCGGGGACGCGCATCTGTCCAATTTCGGCGCGTTCGCCTCGCCGGAGCGAACCCTGGTCTTCGACGTCAACGACTTCGACGAGACCATGCCCGGACCATTCGAGTGGGACATCAAGCGGCTGGCCGCGAGCCTGGCCGTGGCAGGCCGGGACAACGGGTTTCCCGCCAAGGCCCGCCGCAAGGTCGTGCTCGCGGCGGCTGAGGGCTACCGCACGGCCATGCGGGGCTTCGCCGCGCAGCCGTTCCTCGACGTCTGGTACGCCCACCTGGACATCGAGCGGGCGAGCGGCGCGTTCCGCCCTCACATGAAGAAAAAGGCCTTCAAGGCCGCGAAAAGGCACCTGGACAAGGCCCACACCAGCGACAGCACCAAGGCGCTGCGCAAGCTCACGAGCGCCGTCGACGGGCGGCGGCAGATCATCAGTGACCCGCCGATGATCGCGCCCATCGAGGAGGTCTACGCCGACGTGCGGGTCGATGCGATTTACGACGAGGTCCGCGCCGTGCTGGCCAACTACCGGCGCACCCTGGAGCTCGACCGGCAGCACCTGCTGGAGCAATTCACCCTGGTCCAGGTGGCCCGCAAGGTGGTCGGGGTCGGAAGCGTCGGCACCCGCACCTGGATCGCGCTCCTGGACGCCGGGGACGGGGCCGAACCGCTGTTCCTGCAGGCCAAGGAGGCCCAGCCGTCGGTTCTGGCGGACTGCTGCGGACCTGGCAGGTACACCAGCGAGGGCGAGCGCGTCGTCACCGGGCAGCGCCTGATGCAGGCCGAAAGCGACGTCTTCCTCGGCTGGACCCGCGCCGCGTGCCCGGACGGGGTCAGCCGCCACTTTTACGTCCGCCAGCTGAAGGACTGGAAGGTCTCCATCCCGAGCGAGCTGATGGTCCCGGGCGGCATGATGGTCTACGCCGGATTGTGCGGGTGGACCCTCGCCCGCGCGCACGCCCGCACCGGGGACCGGATCGCGCTGGCCTCCTACCTCGGTGGCTCCGCCGGCTTCGACCAGGCGATCGCCGACTTCGCCGAAACCTACGCCGACCAGAACGAACACGACTACGCCGCGTTCCGGGCCGCCGCGAAGGACGGCAAGGTCGGAGCCACGACCGAGATCTAAAACGGCACCGTCAGCGCCAGGACAAGCCGGCGGAGCCGGC
>JASIJN010000049.1 GCA_030050125.1 Streptosporangiaceae bacterium
CAGGTTGATGCTGGCCAGATTGCACGACGAATTATCTAGGTGGACGTATTCGCTGCAGTTGGCGACGACAACTCCACTCACGATGTACGAGTGATTGCGGGGCTCGGTCAGGTTGTAGGTGGTCTCGAACCCCCGGGACTCCCTGGAGACGAGGCGCACCGTCTCATCGGTGTTGCAGTCCGCGGTCGAGGCGATGATCCTCAGGAGCTCATGCTCCTTGCCGGGCAGGCTGAAGCCGATCCTGGCTCCGAACTCCCGCAGCGACCGTCCGGTGATCCGCAGGTCGAAACCGGGACCGTCCGAGCCATAGCTCGCGGTGGATCCGTCCCCGCGGGCATAGGTGGAGCTGTTCGTCTTGGTGCTGGCCTGGTGGACGCGGCTGGCGATCCCGAGCGAGCCGAGGAGCTCCTGAACGCCGAGCAGCAGTTCCTCGGACCGGCCGGCGAGGCCGACGTAGCGGGTCCCGTTCTTCATGCTGACGGCGCGGCCGTCCGCGTCGAAAAGGCCCCGCAGGAAGCCGATCAGGGCCTCCTGCGGTGCCTCGAAGATGGCATCTGGCACATGCTTGGTGGCAGCACGGCCGGACGGCACGCCCAAGGCCCGGACAAAGGCCTGGAACGCGTGCCCGCTGACCCGGAGTTGCTGGGTGCCGTTGGCCTGAACGCTCGGCTTGACCTCGGATCCCGTGATCGCAGTGATCAGCTCGCGGTGCAGCGGCATTGCCTCGGCCCGGCCGTCGTCGCTGCCGTACACGGTGACGACATCCTGGCCGGTGACGCATCCGTCTGCGACCAGCCAGCCCAGGTAATGGCCGAGTTCCTGGCTCCACTTCTCCGGCAGGGCGATCGGCTCGCGTGACGCCGTCGCCCGCCCGGCGGCGAGCGCCTGCTCTGGAATCCGCGGCGAGGCGAAGGTCCGCCCAGCGTGCTGCAGCGATCGCACGACCCGATCGTCGGGGGTCAGGTCCTGCGCGTGGACCCATCCCCGGTTGGCGGTCCACACCCGGTGGCCCGGGGTGCAGCGCAGCCGCGAGCCGTCGGAGAACCGCAGCTCGACGATCTCGTTGGTTCCGGTGACCATGTACCGCGTCGGGGCGGTTGCGACGACCCGCTTGGCCGACTCGGACTGCGACGTGACGTCATTCGTGTAAACGGAGAAGTGCTCGCCCGCCGCGGCGCGCGCCACCAAGTCGCCGATCCGGATCAGGCCCCGGTCAGTGACAACTCGCTGGTCAGCAGGGAAGCACGGATTACTAGCCGTGATCCGTCCTGATTCGGGGCAGGTGTGCCAGTCGTTGATCGTGCCGTCGTACTGAATCCCCGGGTCGGCGCATTCCCAGGCCGCCTGGGCCATCTTCCTGAACAGCGTCTTCGCGTCGACGGTCTGCATGACCTCGCCGGTGCGGCGGGCGGCCAGGCCGAAGCTCCCGCCGGTCTCCACGACGCGCATGAAGTCGTCGCTGACCCGCACCGAGTTGTTGGCGTTCTGGTATTGGACGCTGACGATGTCCTTGCCGCCGAGGTCCATGTCGAAGCCGGCGTCCCGCAGGACCCGGATCTTCTCCTCCTCGCGGGCCTTGGTCTCGATGAACTCCTCGACGTCGGGGTGGTCGACGTCGAGCACCACCATCTTGGCCGCGCGCCGGGTGGCGCCGCCGGACTTGATCGTTCCGGCCGAGGCGTCGGCGCCGCGCATGAACGAGACCGGGCCGCTGGCGGTCCCGCCGGAGGACAGCAGCTCCTTGCTGGAGCGGATCCGGGACAGGTTGACCCCCGAGCCCGAGCCGCCCTTGAAGATCAGGCCCTCTTCCCGGTACCACTCCAGGATCGAGTCCATCGTGTCGTCGACGGCCAGGATGAAACAGTTGTGCACGCGCAGGCTGGCCGAGCTGCCGGAGAGGTACTCGCCGCTCTCGGTCTGAATGTCGTAGACCTCCATCGAGCCCAGCCGTTCGATCTTGCTGATCCGGGTCAGGCAGCGATCCGTGCCGCCCACCTCGGGCGTGACGTCGAGCAACTGGTCACCGGCGCGCAGGAAGCCGGCCACGGTGAACTCGCCCTCGGCCAGGTCGGTCGCCCGCCAGACCAGGTGGTCCGCGGTGACGTCGAGCCACTCGCCGCCGACCGTATGGACGCGCAGCACCTCCTTGACCCCGTTCGCCTTGACCGCCAGGATCCGGGTCGTGCCGTCGGCGTCGTGCACCTTGGTGCCCACCGCGCCGTCGTCCACCAGCTTCCCGATCGGGACCGGGCCCGCCGGGGTACTGACCGGCGCGTCGTAGGGCTGGCAGGCCGACACCTGCTGCGGCGACGAGGTTCCCACGTTGAACCAGACCGGCGAGTTGAAGCTGAAGATCTGGTGGATCAGCGCGTACGTGAGCTCGTGGGAGAAGATCTCGGCGTCGGCATCGGAGGCGAAATAGCCGTGCTCCGTCCCGGCGGCCGTGTAGGTCCTCACGACCCGGTCGACGAGCTGCTTCAGGCTCCACTCCCGCTCGGCCGACCCCACCGCGCCGCGGAAGTACTTGGTGGTGACGATGTTGGTGGCATTCACCGACCAGAAGTCGGGAAACTCCACGCCCTTCTGTTCGAAGTTGACCGATCCGTCCCGCCAGTTGGTCATGACGACGTCGCGGCGCTCCCAGGTGACCTCGTCATAGGGATGAACGCCCTCGCGGGTGTTGATGCGGCCGATGCTGAGCCCCCGGCGTGCTCCCCGGCCACCCCGCGCGGCCCCGCTCGCCGTCGTCTCGGTCATGGTGTCCCCCTTCGGAGATCGGTCTCGTCCCGTCGCGAGCCTGGCGTGGCCCCGTGGGTGTGCTGACGTTCTCTGGCTGCGCCTGAAGCTCATCGCGGCCGGGCCTGGTCGGCCGACTGCCGCTGGTCCTGCCCGTTGGTGCTCGGCGTTCCGTCGGCGCCCTGCGCCTGGCCGGCCGGCTCGCCCGGCGGCTGCGCGCGATCGCGCTCCGACCGCAGCGCCGCTATCTCGTCCTCGAAGTCTCTCAGCGACTCGAATCCCCGGTAGACCGAGGCGAATCGCAGGTAAGCGACCTCATCGAGGTCGCGGAGCGGTCCCAGGATGGCCAGGCCCACCTCGTGAGAGGGGACCTCGCCGCTGCCACGGCACCTGATCGCGTCCTCGACCCGCTGGGCCAGGATCGCGAGCTGGTCCTCACTGACCGGTCTGCCCTGGCAGGCGCGGCGCACCCCTCGGACGATCTTGTCCCGGTTGAAGGGCTCGGTCACGCCGCTCCGCTTGGCCACCATGAGGATGACCGTCTCCTGAGTGGTGAAGCGGCGGCCGCAGGCCGGGCAGGACCGCCGTCGGCGGATCACCGTGCCCTCCTCGGCGGTTCTGCTGTCGATCACCCGGCTGTCGGGATGCTTGCAATGCGGGCAGTACACGTGATCCACCTCCCCTCAGGTGTCTCGTCCCCGAACCGCCCCGACACCATCTGTGGAAAACTACAGCGGTGTAACTACTAGATATTGTGGTCCATGCGGTCGCCGGATGCAAGTGTTCCCCGGTGTGACGCCGAAATGTACCGGCGCGTACGGATCGGCGACACCTCGCCGCGCCCCTGCGCGGGCCGAGGCGGGCTGCGGGGGGGGCGGGTTGGGGCTGCGCGTGGGCGGGGCGGGG
>JASIJN010000393.1 GCA_030050125.1 Streptosporangiaceae bacterium
CGGCGCCCGCCCGGGCGCCCGGCTCGACCAGCTTGACGTGCACGACCCCGCCGGACAGGCGGTCGTCGCCGCGCAGCGGCCTGCAGTACAGCCGTGCCCGGGCCCCGGTCGGCAGCTCCATCTCCACCGACGCGGCCTGCCGGCCGGCCAGCGTCTCGGTGGCCTGCCCGAGCAGCGCCACCTGGTCGCCGGGGTCAAGCGCCTGGCGCGCCTGGTCGTTCATCATCACCACGTCGTGGTTGAGCGCCAGCACGATCCCGGCGCTGTGGCGGCACGCCCGCAGGTACTCCTGCAGCAGCTCGAACTCCCGTGCGTTGCTGTCGGTGAGCAGCGCCTGGGTGATCTGGTCGGCGGTGGTCTTGGCCAGCGTGATCAGCAGCGGGTCGGCGTCCTTGCGCCAGCAGGTCAGGTCCACGGCGCCGAGCGTCTTGCCGGAGATCGGGTGCTTGATCGGCACCCCGGCGCAGGCCAGGTCCTCCAGCTTCTCGGCGTAGTGCTCGTGGCCGAAGACGTGCGCGGGCCTGCCGCCCTCCAGCGCGGTGCCGATGCCGTTGGTGCCGACCGACTCCTCGGCGTAGCTGAAGCCCGGGGCCAGCCTGACGCTGTCCAGATGCCGGTCGAGGTCGTAGTCCGCGCGGAGCCTGGTGAGCACCACCCCGGCCGCGTCGGTGAGGATCACGCTGATCGGCTGGCCTTCGAGATGCTCGCGCAGGTGCCGCAGCACCGGCATGGCGCTGCGGGTCAGCGGCGTGTCCAGGTCCGGGTCGCCGGTGTATTCCAGGTCGATGCGGTCGGCCGCCACCTTCCAGCGCCGCGAGCGCCACCACGAGGCCAGGATCGTGTCGCGCACCTGATGCGGGTCGATCGACTGGGTGGTCAGGAACCGCTCTCGGATCTCGGCCAGCCGGTCCCCGTCGGTCATGGCCGGCGGACGGGCTGATGCCGGCATGCACCCTCCCTGCCTCCCGGTTCGCCCCCGCGGGCGGCGGGTATCCCGCGAGTTGGCGTCCGAGTTGTGCGTCGTAGCTACAAAATAACGGGGCCGTAACAGCCACCTGTCTCAAGTTGAGACCGCCGTTTTCGAACCGCCGACGCCGGTTTTCTAGGGGGTACCCCATGAACAAGTCACGCGAACCTGAGCCGGAGACCTTCAACCCGTGGAGCGTGGTGAATCTTGTTTTCCACCATCTTGTTGGCGAGGGGCTGCACCCAATACTGGGCGAAAGCGGTGATCCTGGGGAGCCTGCCGCTGAATTGCTGCGCTCACTCGGGATTCAGCCGGACGCAGAGGGGAATCTGAACATAGCCCAAGACATCCGCGACCACCTGGCGGAGATCCGGTCCGCAGTATTCGGCGAAGGCGAAGACCGCGGCGAATCTGGCGGCACCACCTGACCTGGGCAGACCAGGCCAGACGCCTGTCTCAGGATGAGAGCGCCGGGCGGTCAGCTCCGAGGTGTGATGCGTATCACAAGGAGTTAGACCGGAAGGGGTGACCATGAGTCGCCAGAGCGTGGCCAAGGCCCACCAAAAGATCCAGGAACTCGCCTGGGAACCGCTCTACCATGAGCCGGTATCGCAATACGGGACGGATTACACGTTCAGTAAGGCGCAGAAGAAAGACCCGCTCAAGCAGGTCCTGCGGTCCTACTTCCCAATGCAGGAGGAAAAGGACCACCGGGTGTACGGCGCCGAGGACGGCGCGATCCGGGGGAACATGTTCCGCCAGGTCCAGGAGCGGTGGCTGGAGTGGCAGAAGCTGTTCTTGTCCATCATCCCGCTGCCCGAGATCTCGGCAGCCCGGGCTATGCCGTTGCTGTTCCGCACGGTACCCAACCCGGAGCTGCACAACGGGCAGGCGATCCAGATGATCGACGAGGTCCGGCACTCGACGATCCAGCAGAACCTCAAGCGCCTGTACATGCAGAACTACATCGACCCGGCGGGCTTCAACAACAGCCTGCGCGGGTTCCACGACGACTACTGCGGCACGATCGGCCGGCAGTTCGCCGAGGCGTTCATCACCGGTGACGCCATCACCGCCGCGAGCATCTACCTGACGATCGTGGCCGAGACGGCTTTCACCAACACGCTGTTCGTGGCCATGCCCGCGGAGGCCGCCGCGAACGGCGATTACCTGCTGCCCACGGTGTTCCACTCGGTGCAGTCCGACGAGTCGCGCCACATCAGCAACGGCTACGCGACGCTGCTGATGGCCCTGGCCGACGAGGGCAACCACCAGCTGCTCGAGCGCGACCTCCGGTACGCCTGGTGGAACAACCACCGGGTGGTGGACGCGGCGATCGGCACGTTCATCGAGTACGGGACCAAGGACCGGCGCAAGGACCGCGAGAGCTACGCGGAGATGTGGCGGCGGTGGATCTACGACGACTACTACCGCAGCTACCTCGTGCCGCTCGAGAAGTACGGGCTGGTCATCCCGCACGACCTCATCGAGGAGGCGTGGAACCAGATCTGGAACAAGGGCTACGTGCACGAGGTGGCCCAGTTCTTCGCCACCGGCTGGCTGGCGAACTACTGGCGGATCGACCCGATGACCGACAAGGACTTCGAGTGGTTCGAGTACAAGTACCCGGGCTGGTACGACAAGTACGGCAAGTGGTGGGAGAACTACAACCGGCTGTCGATGCCTAACGGGCACAACCCGATCGTGTTCGAGGACGTCGACTACTGGTACCCGAACCGCTGCTGGACCTGTATGGTCCCGTGCCTGGTCCGCGAGGACATGGTGTACGCGGAGGTCGACGGAGTCATCCGCACGTACTGCCACGAGGCGTGCCGCTGGACCGACGAGATCGCGTTCCGGCCCACCTACCAGGGCCGGTCCACGCCGAACATGGGCCAGCTGATCGGGCACCGGGAGTGGGAGACCCTCTACCACGGCTGGAACTGGGCCGACGTGGTGGCCGACATGGGCTTCGTCCGCGACGACGGCAAGACCATGACGGCGCAGCCGCACCTGAACCTGGATCCCAAGAAGATGTGGACGATGGACCACCTGCGGCGGTGCCCGCCGCTGCAGAGCCCGAACGTCCTGTTCAACGAGATGTCGCCGCAGGAGCGGGAGGCGTACGCGGCGAAGTACGTCCGGGGCGGGCCGGCCGGCCGGTACCCGGTTGACGCCTGACCCGAGTTCAGCAGTCGAGCACGGAGAAGGGCCGCAGGCCGCGGTCTGCGGCCCTTCTCCCGCCAGCCGCGATCCGCGAGGGGGGCTATTGGCCGACAAGCATGTCGTCCGGTTCGAGCCGGTCGGCATCGAGATCGAGGTGGCTGAGGATCAGACGATCCTCAGAGCCGCGGCTGAGCAAGGGATCATGCTCATGCATGGCTGCAAGGAGGGGCAGTGCGCCTCCTGCAAGTCGTTTGTGCTCGACGGCGACGACATCGAGCTGGACCGCTACTCCACGTTCGCGCTGCCCGAATACGAGCAGGACGAGGGCTACACGCTGCTGTGCCGGGCGCACGCCTACGAGGACCTCACGATCGAGCTGCTCAACTACGACGAGGAGATGATCAGGTCCGGCCTGCCGATCCAGCAGGCGGTGGCCGAGGTCGTGGCCAACGACCCGGTCACGCACGACATGCGGCACCTGGTGCTGCGGCTGATCGAGCCCGGCGAGATCAAGTTCTTTCCCGGCCAGTACGTCGACATCGCCGTGCCCGGCACCGATGCCACCCGGTCGTTCTCGATGGCGAACACCTCGAGCCGGGAGGGCGGGCTGCTCGAGTTCGTCATCAAGATCTATCCGGACGGGCTCTTCTCGCACTTCCTGGACAGCGAGCTGGCCGTCGGCGACCGGCTCGACCTGACCGGCCCGTTCGGTGTGTTCACGCTGCGCGACAGCGAGGAGGACCTGATCTTCGTCGGGGGCGGCGCCGGGATGGCGCCGATCCTGTCGCTGCTGCGGTCCATGGCCGAGCGCGGCATCCAGCGCGGCGCCACCTACTACTACGGCGCGCGGGGCCGCCGGGACCTGTGCTTCGAGGAAGAGCTGCGCGCGCTGGAGAGCACCCTGCCCGGCTTCCGCTACGTTCCGGCCCTGTCCGAGCCCGGCCCTGACGACGACTGGGGGGGCGAGACCGGCCTGATCACAGACGTGATCGCGCGCCACGAGTCCGACCTGGCCCGGTCGCACGCCTACATCTGCGGGCCGCCGCCGATGGTGGAGGCGGCGATCCCGCTGCTCGGCCGGCTCGGCGTGGCCGACAAGCGCGTGTACTACGACAAGTTCACGTTCACCGGCGATCCAGACAAGGAGAACCCATGACTACAGCCCCAGAACGCAGCGTCCCGAAACCAGCCTTTACCGACGCGGAAGCCGGGGCCAAGGTATTCCCCGACTCCGACGCGCGCCGGTTCAACTACTTCATCCCGGCCAAACGCAAGCAGAGCCACTACGAGGACGTGACCGTCGAGGTGCAGCCCGACACCCGGCACTACCTGAGCCAGGGCTGGATCTACGGGTTCTCTGACGGCACCGGCGGCTACCCGCTGGACTGGACCATCCTCAAGGCCTGGGGCTCGGACAAGCCCGAGCCCAAGCGCTACCCCGGATCGGGCGGCAAGGGCTACGAATGGCCCGCCCACGGCTGGCACGAGTTCCGTGACCCCAACGAGGAGTGGGAGCTCACCCTCTACCGCTACAACGCCAACGTGGTGCGCCAGATCAACCAGAACATCGAGAACGCCAGGGAGACCAAGGCGTTCGAGCAGTGGAGCCGGAACTGGATCCGCTTCGTGGAGCGCAACGTCGGCGCCTGGATGCACGTGGATCACGGCCTGGGGCTGTATCTCTACGCCAACGCCAACCGCCGGGCGCCCACGAACATGCACAACAACGCGATCTCGGTGAACAGCATGCACCGGATCCGGGCCGCGCAGGACCTGGCGCTCTACAACCTCACGCTGTCGGAGGAGATCGAGGCCTTCGACGGCACGGCCCACGCGGACACCTGGAACAACGACCCCGCCTGGCAGGGGGTCCGCGAGGTCGCCGAGCAGCTCACCGCGATCAACGACTGGTGCGAGGCCATCTTCGCGTCCAACGTGGTCTTCGAGCCGCTGGTCGGCGAGCTGTTCCGGAGCCACCTGGTGCAGCACGCCGCGCCGCGCAACGGAGACTTCGTGACGCCCACGATCGTCGGAGCCGCCGAGTACGACTACAGCGAGCGTGACCTGCGCTACACGAGGGTGATGTTCGGCCTGCTCACCGACGACCGCGAGTTCGCCGACCTGAACAAGAGGCACATGCAGGCCTGGCTGTCCACCTGGGTGCCGCGGGCCATCGCGGCCAGCCGGAAGCTGCAGCCGCTCTGGTCCCAGCCCGAAGCCAAGCCGCCGCGCTTCGAGGACGGCCTGGACGCCGCCAAGACCCGGTTCGCCGGAATCCTGTCCGAGCTCAGCCTGGATGCACCGAAGGAGCTGGTCCAGTGACAACGTTCAAGACCGCCGAGAGCCCGTTCAAAGCCGACAACACCGCGTCCAACAGGTGCGGCTTCACGCTGATGAACAACCAGGTCGGCGAGGTCGTGGCGGAGGTTATGTCGAAGAAGCCCAACGTTCGGGTGACCTATCTGCCGTCCATGATGCGGGTGGACGCCGTCGGGAGCATGGAGGTCAACTACGACGAGATCTCCGAGGCCCTGGGCGAGGAGCCCGGGTACTTCGACCAGGCCGAGCTCGAGGAGGACATGTCCACCCACTACGGACGCATGATCCACATGGACGACCGGACGATGTTCTTCGCCAACCCCGAGGACGCGGCCGAGTACCTGGGCTTTGACTTGCGGCCCACGTCGGGGTAGCGAGCGGGAGGCAGAGTGTACGAGAACAACGGCGACAAGTACTTCGTGGTCGACGGCCACTTGCACTACTGGAATGCCGCCCCGGACAACTGGGTGCCGGGGGCCGAGAAGTACGCGAAGGGCTGGATCGAGTGCTTCCACGCTTACCAGGGCCTCGGGCCGCCCGCGACGCACTGGTCCCTGGACCACTTCGAGACGTACTCCGAGGACGACCTGATGAAGGACGTCTTCGAGGACGGGCACGTGGACGTGGGGATCTTCCAGCCGACCTACCTCAAGGAGTGGTACAAGGACGGCTTCAACACCACCGAGCGCAACGCCGAGATGGGCAAGCACCACCCGGGCAGATTCGCCTACAACACCCGGTGGGATCCGCGCGACGGTGACGAGGGCCTGGAACACCTCAGGCGGAACGTCGATCGGTACGGCTCCAAGGGCTGCAAGCTCTACACCGCGGAGTGGAACGCCGGCTCCCGGGGCTGGAAGCTGACCGATCCGGCGGCGGCCCGCTACCTGGAGGCGTGCCAGGAGCTCGGCGTCAAGAACATCCACGTGCACAAGGGCCCGACGATCTGGCCGCTGGACAAGGACGCGTTCGACGTCTCCGACGTCGACCACGCGGCGACCGACTTCCCGGAGCTGAACTTCATCGTCGAGCACGTCGGCCTGCCCAGGATCGAGGACTTCTGCTTCATGGCCACGCAGGAGCCCAACGTCTACGCGGGCCTGGCCGTGGTCATCGGCGGCCTGATGCACGCCCGGCCGAGGTTCTTCGCCAGGGTCATGGGCGAGCTGCTGTTCTGGGTCGGCGAGGACAAGATGCTGTTCGGCAGCGACTACGCGATCTGGGAACCGAGGTGGCAGGTCGAGGGGTTCGTCAACTGGGAGATGCCGGCCGACGAGGAGTTCGGCGACTATCCCAGGCTCACCAAGGAGGGGAAGAAGAAGATCCTCGGCCTGAACGCGGCCGCCCTCTACGACATCGAGGTGCCGGCCGAGTACCAGCTGAAGGACGGCGGCCAGCCCGGGGCCCACGAGGTGCTCGCCGGCGAGCCCGAAGAGCACGCGGTCCCGGGGGCATGACCAGCCCAGTGACAGCCGGGGTACTGGCCGGGCTTGACGCGGTGCGGGATCCGGAGCTGGACGAGCCCATCACCTCGCTCGGCTTCGTGATCTCGGCCGAGGTCTCGCCGGAAGGCGACGCCGAGGTACGGCTGCGCCTGCCGACCTATTTCTGCGCGCCGAACTTCGCGTTCCTGATGGTGGCCGACGCCTACGACGCGGTCCGCGCCGTGCCCGGCGTGCGCCGCGCCGAGGTCGTGCTCGAGGACCACTTCGCCTCGGACGCGATCAACGGCGGGGTGGCGGCGCAGGCGGGCTTCGCGCGTTCCTTTGACGGCGAGGCCGTCGGCGAACTGCACGGGCTGCGGGCCGACTTCCTGCGCAAGGCGGTCATGGCCGGGACCGATCAGGTCTGCCGGCCGCTGCTGGACGCGGGAACCGACCCGGCCCGGCTGCCCGGGCTGACCCTGGGTGAGCTGCCGCCGTCCGGGCCGCTGCGGCGGCTGCGCCAGCGGCGGGCCGAGCTCGGGCTGCCGTCCGGCGACGAC
>JASIJN010000394.1 GCA_030050125.1 Streptosporangiaceae bacterium
ACGCCGACGGTGAAGGTCGGCGGCGCGGTCTCGCCGGCCGGCCCGGGGCCCGGCCCGGCCAGGTCGCCCGCGTCGGCCAGGCCCGGCAGGTCGGCCAGGACGGCGAGCAGTTCCCTGGCCCCGGCCACCGAGGCGGTCAGCGTGCCGGCGTGGTCGCAGGTCGGCGAGAGCGGGAACACCCCGTCCACCGACAGCAGCCCGAACGTGGGCTTGAGCCCCACCACGCCGCAGTAGGCGGCGGGGATCCGGATCGAGCCGCCGGTGTCCGTGCCCAGGGCCAGGTCACAGACGCCCGCCGCGACCAGGGCGGCCGAGCCGCCGGACGAGCCGCCCGAGGTGCGGGAGGGGTCGCGCGGGTTGCGGGTGTCGCCGACCTCGGGGTGGGCGAAGCCCGCCGCGTACTCCAGGCACTGGGCGGTGGCGAACACCTCGGCCCCGGCCGTCCGGAGCCGGCGGACCAGTTCCGCGTCGTGTCCGGCCGGGTCCGGGTCGCTCGCCGGGCTGCCGCAGCGAGTCGGCACGCCAGCCACGGCGATGATGTCCTTGATCGCCACCGGGCGCCCGGCCAGGGGGCCCGCGGCCGCGCGCTGCGGGGCCCCGATCACCGACGCGACCGCGTTGAGCGGCCGGCCCAGGCGTTCCAGCCGCTCGTAGGCGGCCAGCAGGTCGAGGTTGGCCCGCTCGCAGGTCCGTCGGCCCTGCTCGATCTCAGTGATCAGCTCAACCACGCGGCGCAGCATAGGTCCCTTCAGCCCGCCCAGGTGCGCGGGCACCTCGGTCGGCCGGTGGCGCACCATCAGGTCCCGGTAGATCCCTGAGTGGGTCTTGGCCGATCGCCGGTTGAACGCGACCAGCGGCGGCAGCGATCCTTCCAGGTCGTCGGGGTCGAACCCGTCGAACGGCATCGGCGGGACCGGGGCCTGGTCGAGCACCTCGCGGGCGACGGCCACCAGCAGCGGGGTGTAGGCGGGGTCCTCGAGCCCGTCGGCGATCGACAGGTCGCTGACCGCGATCGCGGCCAGCATCGCGCCGTACGCCTCCTTGCCCCAGAGGTAGCCGAGGATGTGCTCGGTGACCTTGGAGTCCGCGATGTCCTCGGCCAGGGACCTGACCCGGTTGGTGATCACGCCGTCCAGCTCGCCGATCATGAAGGTCTCCCGGCTTCCGCGCAGCACCACCCCGGGGGCGGTCACGTCGGCGCCGAAGTTGACGAACGCCTCCACCACGCGTGAGCGCCCGACGGCGTCCGCGATCACGTCCGCGTTCAGCCCGTTCTGCAGCGAGACGACGTAGCCGTCCCCGCGCATCCGCCCGGCCAGGAAGGCCACGGCGGCGGCGGTGTGCTGCGACTTGACCGCCAGCAGGACCGGCCCGTCCAGCCGCTCCGGCAGGTCTTCGGGCAGCACCGCGGGCACCTTGACGGTGAAGTTCTCGATCGGCCCCTCGATCCGCAGGCCGCTCGAGTTGATCGCCCCGACCACGGCCGGGTCGGCGTCGCTGACCAGGACGTCATGGCCGTCGCGCACCAGCCCGGCGGCGACGGTGCCCCCGATCGCGCCGCAGCCAAGTACGACGTAGCGCATGGCGCCCCCAGGTCGTCAGCGGCGGACCACCGGCCCGCGTGCATGTCCGAGTCTCGACAACTCCAGGCCTCGCCGCCACATTAGCAGAAAACAAAGGTTTGTTTTTGCTCGGGTCGGTGTGGCGTTCTGCGGCGGGCCAGGCGGACAATGGTGGCCGTGACGAGCCCGAGGATGTGCGGACCAGCCATGACGCCCTTGATGATCGCCAGCGAGCGAGGCGAGGTCGGGCTGCCCGCCGGTATTGAACTGCTCCGCGCCGGGGCCTGCGCGCTGGACGCGGTGGAGGCCGCCGTCCGCGTCGTGGAAGCCGACGAGGACAACCACACCGTCGGCGTCGGCGGCCTGCCGAACCTGCTCGGCGAGGTGGAGCTCGATGCGTCGATCATGGACGGGGCGACCCGGCGCGCGGGCGCGGTGGCCGCGGTCACCGGCTTCCCCCATCCGATCTCCATTGCGCGGGCCGTCTGCGAGCGGCTGCCGCAGCACGTCATGCTGGTCGGCGCGGGAGCGGAACGGTTCGCCGACGAGGTCGGCATTGGGCGCGGGCCGACCCTGACCGACGAGGCCCGGCAGAGGTGGCGGGAAGGTCTGTCCGCCGCGGGGATCGAGGCCGCGGAGGCCAGGCTCGGCCCGGGCGAGCGGGCCTACCGCGAGCAGGTGCTGGAGCGGCTGGCGGCGATGGGAGTGCCGGACGGCCCGTGGGACACGGTCGACGTGCTCGCTCTCGACGCCGGCGGCAACCTGGCGGTCGGCGTGAGCACCAGCGGCTATCCCTGGAAGTACCCGGGCCGGATCAGCGACTCGGCGATCATCGGCGCGGGCAACTACTGCGACAACCGGATCGGCGGCGCCGCCTGCACCGGGCGCGGGGAACTGGCCATCCGGGCCACCACCGCGCGCTCGGTGCTGCAGGCGCTGGCCGCGGGCGGCGACCCGGCAAAGGCATGCGCCGAGGCGCTCGCGGAGACGCTGGAGCTGCCCGACAAGTTCCGCTCGCCGTTGCAGGCCCTGTGCCTGACCCCGGACGGCCGCCACGGCGGTGCCTCCACCGTGCCCGGGGCCACCTACAGCGTGATGACCATCGAGGACGAGACCTTCCGGATCGAGGAGCGGAGACAGATTTGAAGATCTTCCTGTCCAGCGACATGGAGGGCACCGCGGGCGTCGTCGACTGGGAGCAGTGCGTCGGAGACGGGCCCGCGGCGGCGGCCGGGCGGCGGCTGCTGCTCGCCGAGGTCAACGCGGCCATCGAGGGGGCGCTGGCCGGGGGCGCCACCGAGATCGTGGTCAACGACTCGCACTCCAAGATGCGCAACCTGCCGCCCGGCGAGCTGGCCGGCCAGGCGTCCTACATCTCCGGCAGCCACAAGCCGCTCTACATGATGCAGGGCCTGGACGGCGGCTTCGACGCGGTGCTGTTCGTCTCCTATCACGGCTCGGTGGGCGCACCCGCCGGGCTGTCGCACACCTACAACCCGCGCGCGGTCGTCGAGGCCCGGCTGGACGGCGTCGTTACGGGGGAGGCCGGGATCAACGCGCTGGTGGCCGCGCACTATGCCGTGCCGGTCGTGCTGGTGACCGGGGACCGCTGCGCGTGCGAGGAAACCGCCGCGCTGATCCCGGGCGTCCACACGGCGGTGGTCAAGGAGCCGGACAGCCGGGTCGCGGCGCACAGCCTGCATCCGACGCGGGCGTGCGCCCTGATCCGGGAGGCCGCCGAGAAGGCCGTGGCCGGCGCGGCCGCCGCCGAGCCGCCGCCGCTGGCGTCGGCCACTCTCGAGGTATCGGTCCGCACCACCGACGTGGCCGAGGCGGCCAGCTGGGTCCGCGGCGTCGACCGGACCGGGCCGCGCGAGCTGCGCATCCGGGGCAACGACCCGCTGGAGACGTACCGGTCGTTCTGTGCCGCGATCCTGCTTACCCGCGCGGTCGCCGAGACGGCGTGACGCAGCCTCGCCGCGGCGCGCATGATGAGGGACGCTGGTCGGGTGGACCGAGCGGGGATGACAGGTGAAGCGGGAGCGACCAGCGAAGGCCGGGCGGTGACGGCATCGCATCCCGAAGGCCGCGGCGGGAGCGACCAGCGCCCTGACGGTCCGCGCCGCTCCCGGCTGGTGGACATCGCCGAGGCCGTCGGAGTGCACGTGTCGACGGTGTCGCGGGTGCTCAACGGGGACCCGGCGCAGTCGATCCGCCCCGAGGTCTACGAGCGGATCCTGGCCACCGCGCGCCAGCAGGGCTACCGGCCGAACGCGCTGGCCCGGGCGCTCAAGCGCCGCCGTACCGGGGCGCTCGCGCTGGTGGTCCCGCTGCTGCGCAACCCGATCTGGGCCCGGCTGCAGCGAGGCGCCCTGCAGCAGGCCCGCGACCGCGGCTATGTCATCATGATCATGGAGGAGCCGACCGAGGACCCCAGGCCGCCCGCGGACTACGGCTACCTGGTCGAGGAGAGCCGCGCCGACGGCCTGCTGCTGGCCACCGCGCTGCGGATACCCGGGCACGCGGCCGGGATGAACGGCCCGCCGCACGTCTACGTCAACCGGCGCGGGCCGGACCGCGGTCACGACGTCATCATGGACGAGCCCGGCGCGATCCGGATGTTCCTTGACTGCGGGGCCGGGCTAGGCCACCGCAACTTCGCCCTGCTGGACGGGCCGCCCGAGGTGGACACCGTGTACCGGAGGGTCGGCGCGGCCAGGCGGGCCTGCGCCGCCCGGGGGCTCGGCCTCGCCGTCCGGCACGCCGCTCCGACCGAGGACGGCGGCTACGACGCCACCACGCGCATGCTGCGGCGCGGCCCGCGGCCCACGTTCTGCGGGGTGGGCAGCCTCAACCAGGTGTTCGGGGTGATGGCCGCGCTTCGCGAGGCGGGCGTCGAGGTGCCGGGCGAGATGTCCCTGGTGAGCTTCGACGACGACGAGTGCCTGACCTACCTCGAGGTCCCGGTGGCCAGCATCAGGATGCCGCTGTCCGAGCTCGGCGCCGCCGCCGTCGACGCGCTGATCGCCCGCATCGAGGGAGCGCCCGCGGGCGACGTCATGGTCCGGGAGCCGATGAGCCTGATCCGGCGCGGATCCGTGGCCCTTCTGCCGCGCTAAGGCGGACCCCGGTCCCGGGATAGGGCAGTTGCCCGATGCGCGTCCCCCGGGCTTACGGCGAACCTCGACAGTGCCGGGCCAGGACGGCCCGCAGATCGAGGAGGACATCATGCATCCGCAGATCGCGCAGCGCCTCGTTGCCGACCGGATCAGCGAATGGCGTGACCTCGCGGCGCAGGAGCGGCTGCTGCGCGCCGCCGACAGCGGCCGGGACACCGCGCCGAAGCCAGCGGCTGACCTGCTCAGGCCGTGGGCCAGGCTAGGCCGTCGCACAGAGGACTTGGTCACGGACGAGGAGGCGGGCATGGCGGATCAGTGCCCGTCGGGTAGGCGGGCCGCGTGAGGTGAGCGCCACGGCCGGCCCGCCGGGCGCATGGGCAGGAGGCGAGGACACCAGGGCCGGCGCGGACTGCCATGCTGACGACATGGCTGCCCGCAGCACCTGCCCCGTCATCGTCGGGCGCGACGAGCAGCTGGCCATGCTGGAGGCCGCGCTCGCGCCATCCGGCCAGGATGGCCCGTCGGTCGTCCTGGTCGGCGGCGAGGCGGGTGTGGGAAAGTCCCGGCTGGTGCGGGAGTTCGCGGCGCGCTCGCAGACGGTCGCGGCCCGCGTGCTGACCGGCGGCTGCGTCGAGCTCGGCAGCGACGGACTGCCGTTCGCGCCGTTCATCGCGATGCTGCGCGACCTTGTCCGCGACCTCGGCGCTGACGGCGTGGCCGGGCTGCTGCCCGGCGGCGTCACCCGCGACTTCGCCCGGCTGCTGCCGGAGTTCGGCCCGGCGGACCGCGACGACGCCGGCCAGGCCGACGAGATCCTGGCCCGGGCCCGCCTGTTCGAGCAGATGCTCGCGCTGCTCGAGCGCTTGGCCGACGGCGGGCCGGTGGCCATGATCATCGAGGACGCGCACTGGGCGGATCGTTCCACCCGGGATCTGCTCGCGTTCCTGGTCAGCCGTCAGCAGGTCCTGGACCGGGTGCTGATCGTCATCACCTACCGCTCTGACGAGCTGCACCGCACCCATCCGCTGCGCCCGCTGCTCGCCGAGCTCGGCCGGCTCGGCTGGGTCGAGCGGCTGGACCTGCCCCGGCTGGACCGGCGGCACGCGGACGAGCTGGTGGCCCGCATCCTCGGCCGCGAGCCCGATCCGTCGCTGGCCGACGCGGTGTTCCAGCGGGCCGGCGGCAACCCGCTGTTCGTCGAGGAGCTGCTGACCGAGCGCGGCGGGGGCCTGTCGGCGATGCTGCCGGCGTCCCTGCGGGACCTGCTGCTCATCGCGGTGCAGCGGCTGCCGGAGCCGACCCAGGAGGTGCTCAGGGCGGCCAGCGTCGGCGGCGAACGCAACGGACACGCGCTGCTCGCGGCCGTCACCGGGCTGCCCGACGACGCCCTCTCCCGGGCGCTGCGGCCCGCGGTGGAGGCCAACGTGCTGACCGCCGATGCCGACGGGTATGCGTTCCGGCACGACCTGATCAGGGAGGCCACCCTCGACGACGTGCTGCCCGGCGATCACACCCGGCTGCACACCCGGTTCGCTGAGGCGCTCGAGGCCGATCCCGGCCTGGTTCCTCCGGGCCGGGCCGCGATCGAGCAGGCATATCACTGGTACGCGGCGCACGACACGGTGCGGGCCCTGGTGGGCAGCTGGCGCGCGGCCGCCGACGCCGGACGGGCCCTGGCTCACGCCGAGCAGCTGACGCTGCTGGGCCGGGTCCTCGAGCTGTGGGACGCGGCGCCCGACGCCGAGCAGCGCATCGGCGCCAGCCACCTGGGCGTGCTGGAGCGCGCCGTGGCGGCGGCCAGGACGGCT
>JASIJN010000050.1 GCA_030050125.1 Streptosporangiaceae bacterium
CCGGCGGGCGGCTAGCCATGCCCGGCGCCCTCGGGCAGGGCGGGCCCCCCGTGGGCGGAACCGTTGGCCCCGGCCAGGCCGATCGCGGCTGCCGTGCCGGTCACTTCCGCCTCGTCCGGGCCGAGCGGCAGCGGCGAGCCGACCAGCTGAGTGCCGGGCGTCCGGGGCAGCGTGAGCCGGAACACCGATCCCCGCCCGCACTCACCCCACGCCTCCAGCCATCCTCCGTGGATCCTGGCGTCCTCGAGCGCGATGGCCAGGCCAAGGCCGCTGCCGCCGGTGCTCCGGGCCCGCGCCGGGTCGGCGCGCCAGAACCGCTCGAACACCCGCCGGTCCTCGCCGGGGGCCAGCCCGATCCCGTAGTCCCTGACCGCCACCGCCACGGCCCCCGAATCGCCCGCCACCGTGACCAGCGCATCCTTGCCCTCGCCATGCTCCACGGCATTGACCAGCAGGTTCCGCAGGATCCGCTCCACCCGGACCCGGTCCACATCGGCCACGCACGGCTCCGCGGGAAGCCGGAACTCGATCTTGGCACCGCGGCGCTCGGCGATCTGCTGCGCCACGTCGGCCGCGTGCCGCACCAGGTCGCAGACGTCGACCGGCTCCGGGTCGAGGACCGCCACGTTGGCGTCGTACCTGCTGACCTCGAGCAGGTCGGCGAGCAGCGACTCGAACCGGTCCAGCTGGCTCTGCAGCAGCTCCGCCGACCGGGAGGCCGGGCCGTCGAGCTGATCCCGGCTGGCGTACAGCACGTCAGCGGCGATCTTGATCGTGGTCAGCGGGGTCCGCAGCTCGTGCGAGACATCCGACACGAACCGCCGCTGCACCTGGGAAAGGTCCTGCAGCGCGGTCATCTTCTCCTGCAGGCTCTTCGCCATCTCGTTGAACGACGTGGCCAGCGCGGCGAGCTCGTCCACCCCTCGGACCGGCATCCGCTCACCGAGGTTCCCCGCCGCCAGCCGCTGCGCGCCGAGCGCCGCGTGCCGGACCGGGGTGACGACCCACCGCGAGACCAGAGCGGCGATGGCGGCGAACAGGAACACCAGCGCGACGCCGCCCAGCAGCAGCGTCCGCTGGATCTGCGCCAGGGTCTGCTGCACCTGGGCCAGCGGGAAGAAGTAATAGAGCTGGTAGTAGCCGCCGACCGGAACGCCGTAGATCAGGCCAGGCACCGGGCGGCTGGTGTCCGCCGGGTAGCTCATGCTCGTGTAGGTGAAGCTGATCGGGTTGACGCCCTTCTTCTGCAGCTCCTCGACCTTGGCCATGAGCCGGGACGGGATCTGGCTGTAGACGACGCCCGCGGTCTCGCCGCTCCGGTAGACCGGCGGGCCCGAGTACTCGCGCGTCAGCACCACCGCGACGCCGTAGGCGTTGTTGTCCTGGTCGGCCTGCAGTTGCGGCTCCAGCTTGCCGACGAGCGTGCTCATGAAGTTCGTCGTCAGGACGTTGGGGACCGAATTGATCCCCGGCTGCGTCTGGGCCAGGATCAGCCCGTCGGCGACCACGTTCCCGTTCTGCTGCTGCTTGGCCTTGAGTTGGTCCGAGGTGATCTGCTGCATCAGGAAGAAGCCGAGCACGATGACCACGAGCGCCGAGATGATCAGCGTCGTGGTGATCACGCGCAGCTGCAGCGACCGGAGCCAGCGCGCGCGGAGCACCCCGTGTAGCACGGCCAGCCTGCGCCCCAGCAAGGCCGTCCGGCGCCGGGCCAGGCGGCGCAGTCGCACCGCGGCGTCAGGAACGGCGATCGCCAGCAACCCGCCCTGGGATGCGGCGCCGCCGGAGCCGGCGCCGGTCGCTGCCCCCTTCATGACCTCCTCCGCCGAGCCGGCCGACTGGATCAGCCAGGGCCGGCCTTGTACCCGACGCCGCGCACCGTGACCACGATCTCGGGACGTTCCGGATCCTTCTCGATCTTGGCACGCAGCCGCTGGACATGCACGTTGACCAGGCGGGTATCGGCGGCATGCCGGTACCCCCACACCTGCTCGAGCAGCACCTCACGGGTAAACACCTGACGCGGCTTCCTGGCCAGCGCGACGAGCAGGTCGAACTCCAGCGGGGTCAGGTTCAGCGGTTCGCCGGCCCGGGTCACCGCGTGCCCGGCCACGTCGATCGTGACGTCGCCGATCTGCAGCGTCTCCGGGGCCGGGTCCTCGGTCCGGCGCAGCCGGGCCCGGACCCGCGCGACGAGCACCTTGGACTGGAACGGCTTGACGATGTAGTCGTCCGCGCCCGATTCGAGCCCGAGCACCACGTCCACCGTGTCGCTCTTGGCGGTGAGCATGACGATCGGCACGCCCGACTCGGCCCTGATCTGGCGGCAAACGTCGATGCCGTCCATTCCCGGCAGCATCAGGTCGAGCAGCACGAGATCGGGATGGGTGTCGCGGAACACGTCCATAGCCCTGTCGCCGTCGGCGACGAACGTCGGCTCGAAGCCCTCTCCGCGCAGCACGATCCCCAGCATCTCGGCGAGGGCGGCGTCGTCATCGACGACCAGCACGCGACCTTTCATGAACCCCATCGTTCCACGTAAACATCGGCAAGGGGGCCTTCTGCCTTGCCTGATCCGGAGGCCAGAACACGCAGCGTACCCGCTTCCGGAGGCTGGGCGACCCCCCGTTCGGTCACGATGGCGGTGATCAAGTCCGGCGGCGTGACGTCGAACGCCGGATTGTACGCCCCGGTTCCCTCCGGTGCCACCGGCACACCGGCCAGGCTGGTGACCTCCTCCGCGGGCCTGCGCTCGACCGTGATCGCGGCCCCGTCCGGCGTGTTCAGGTCGATGGTGGAGACCGGCGCCACGACGACGAACGGCACCCGGTGATGGCTGGCCAGCACGGCCAGGCCGTACGTGCCCACCTTGTTCGCCACGCTGCCATCGGCGGCGATCCGGTCCGCGCCGGTCAGGACGATGTCGACGTCCCCGGCGGCCAGCAGCGAGGCGGCGGCCGAGTCGGCCAGCACGGCATGCGGCAGGCCCGCCCGCCGGGCCTCGTACGCGGTCAGCCGCGCGCCCTGCAGCAGCGGCCTGGTCTCGTCGATCCACAACTGGCCGAGCCGGCCCGCCCGGTGCGCGGCCAGGATCACGGCGAAGGCCGTGCCCTCGCCCCCGGAGACCAGCGCACCGGTGTTGCAGTGAGTGAGCACCCGCGCGCCCGGCGGCACCAGGTCCAGTCCGTGCCGGGCCATGGCCGCGCTGGCCGCGGCGTCCTCGGCCGCGATCGCCCGAGCCTCCGCGACCACAGCCGAAGCGGCGGACCGTTCGGAATCCTGATTTTGATCTTGATTTTCGGCCCGCTGGTAGGCGGCCAGGGCGCGCCGGACACCCCAGCCCAGGTTGGTGGCGGTCGGCCTGGCCTGCGCGATCATGGCCGCGGCGGCGGCCACGTCGTCGCCGCGGTAGGCGGCGAGCGCGACACCGAAGGCGCCGGCCACGCCGAGCATCGGCGCTCCG
>JASIJN010000395.1 GCA_030050125.1 Streptosporangiaceae bacterium
GGTGGCCGTGAGCGAGCCGGCGATCGCGCCGGACCTGGCCGCGGCGGCGAGCGCATGGGCCAGCAGGCCGGCCTGGGCCAGGATCGCCGCGGTGGCGACGAGACCGAGGACGACGACCGTGATCAGGTAGCCGCGGGCGGCCCGGGCGTGCCGCAGCAGGCGCGGGTCAACGGGGCGCACGGCCGTGCCGTACCGCAGGACGGGATGGTGAAAACCTGGGTCGTCGGCGGCCGTGACCTGACCACCCCCTGCGGGTGACGCACCGCCGCGGGTAACGCGTGACTGTTGACCGCACGTGGAGCTGAGCCGACCGCTCCGCTCACCCGCAGTGACGAAAGGACCGTGGTCATGAGCGTGCCTGCCAAGGCCGACGTCGACGACGCGACGAGAAACGTGCTGGCCGGGCTGTGCCTGGGCGACCTGGACGTGCTGGACGAGATGTCCGAGCTCCGCCGGACCGAACAGCGCAGGAGCGGCCTGGATCCCCGCACCTTCTCCCTGGTCAAGATCGCCGCGCTGATCGCGGTGGACGCGCCCCCGGCCTCCTATCTGTGGCAGGTGGCGAACGCGCTGGAGTCCGGGGCGACGCCGGAAGACCTCGTGGGCGTGCTGCGCGCGGTCACCCCGCACGTCGGCGGGCCGCGGGCGATGGCCGCCGCGCCCGAGATCATGACGGCGCTGGGGCTGGACCTCCCCGCCGGAGTGTGACAGCAGGGCGTGACGGCAGGGCGTCATCCGAGCGGTTGACGCCGAGGGACCGAGGGCGCGACAGCGGAGGGAACCATGTTCATGCGGCGACGCCCGTTGCTGCGCGCGGCCGCGGTTGGCGGCGGCGCGTACGTAGCGGGCAAGAGGGCGGCTCAGCGAGCGTCGGACCGGGCCGTGCAGGAGGACGAGCAGAACGAGCGCCTGGCCAGCCTCGAGCAGCAGCAGGCTCAGAGCCAGTCCCAGGGCCAGCCCGGCGGCCAGGCGGCAGCCGCGGGCGGCCAGGGGGCATCGCCGTCCGTGCTCGACCAGCTGAACCAGCTCACCGCCCTGCATCAGCAGGGCTCCCTGACCGATTCGGAGTTCAGCGCGGCCAAGGCCAAGCTGCTCGGCAGCTGACCGCGCGGCCGCCGGGGGGAGGCCACTCCCGGGCCGTGGCCTGCGCATCCTCCGGCCGGCCCGGGCCGGCCGATCACCCGGCAGGGGTGACGCCGCCGGCCCGGCCGCCGGGCATCGTGTCTGGCGCGGCCACGCAGCGGCGGAACATGCCCAGGGCCAGGAAGGAGCCGAGGATGAGCGCGACGACGGCGACACGGCCGGACCGGCCGACGAGGTCAGCCCGGACGACGCACCGGTACCAGCTGGATGCGAGCGTCAGGCATCTCACCCCGGCCGAGCGCGCCGTCCGGGGCAAGGCGGCCCGGGCCGAGGTCGCGCTGGAGAGCCACGCGCAGTTCGACCCGCCGGCGGACCGCCCGGACCCGATCTTGCTGCTGGAAGAGCAGGCCGAGACCCGGGTCCCTGAGCTGATCCCGGTCCGCTACGGCCGGATGATGGTCTCGCCGTTCAGCTTCTTCCGCGGAGCCGCCCTGCCGATGGCCAGCGACCTGGCCTCCACGCCGGTCACCGGCCTGGCCGTCCAGGCCTGCGGCGACGCCCACCTGTCCAACTTCGGCGTGTTCGGCTCCGCCGAGCGCCGCCTGATCTTCGACGTGAACGACTTCGACGAGACCCTGCCCGGCCCGTGGGAATGGGACGTCAAGCGGCTGGCCGCCAGCCTCGAGGTGGCCGCCCGCGGCAACGGGCTCCCGGACAAGAAGCGCCGCGCGATCGTCACGGCCGCGGTGGCCCGGTACCGGATCGCGATGCGCGCGTTCGCCGGCATGACCAACCTGGAGGTGTGGTACTCGATCGCCGATCTGGACGAGTTCCGGCAGCTGGCCTCGTCGCAGCTGAAGGCCCGCCAGCGCAAGGCCATGGACAAGGGCATGGCCAAGGCCCGGACCAGGGACAGCATGCAGGAGGTGGGCAAGCTGACCGAGATCGTCGACGGCCAGCCGAGGATCATCTCCGACCCGCCGCTGCTGGTCCCGATCGACCAGCTGATGCCGGACGAGATGAACCGGAAGAGCTTCGAGTCGCTGCTGAACGAGCTGGTGGCCGGGTACCAGCGCACGCTGGAGACCGACCGCCGGTACCTGCTCGAGCAGTACGAGTACGCCGACATGGCGCACAAGGTGGTCGGCGTGGGCAGCGTGGGCACCCGCTGCTGGATCATGCTGTTCACCGGCCGCGACGATAACGACCCGCTGTTCCTTCAGGTGAAGGAGGCCCAGCCGTCGGTGCTCAGCCGCTTCGTCGGGGCCAGCCGGTACGCCAACCAGGGCCAGCGGGTGGTGGCCGGGCAGCGGCTGATGCAGGCCGCCAGCGACATCTTCCTCGGCTGGCAGCGCAACGAGGCCGGCCTGGAGGGCCGGGCCCGCGACTTCTACGTGCGCCAGCTGCGGGACTGGAAGTTCTCGCTGGACATCGAGGCCATGGTGCCGCGCGGCATGCGCATATACGGCGAGTTGTGCGGCTGGACCCTGGCCCGCGCGCACGCCCGCTCCGGCGACCGCATCGCGATCGCTGCCTACCTGGGCGGCTCGGACGCCTTCGACCAGGCCGTGGCGGACTTCGCCACGGCCTACGCCGACCAGAACGAGCGGGACTACCAGGAGCTGCTCACCGCGGTGTCGGCCGGGCGGGTCGAGGCGGCGCAAGACCTGTAACGGGATGTCACTGCCGGCGCCGGCCCGGCCGCCCGGTCCGGGACGGGCGGCTGACCCGGGATCCGGGGTCCCCGTGGCGCACGTTGCTCGGCGGCCAGCGCCGCCGGGCCGTCCGCCGGGCCGCCCGGCCGTTCGGCTCCCCCGGCGCCCGGAACGCCGCGACCAGCCGGGCCACCAGCGTGGCCAGGAAGATCTGGCCGGTCAGCGCCTCGATCACGGCCAGGGCCCGGCCCCCGTTCCCGGCCGCGGTGAAGTCCCCGTAGCCGAGCGTGGTCAGCGTGGTGAAGCTGAAGTACTGGAAGGTCTGCGTGTTGGCCGGCTGCCCGTTGGCGAAGAAGTGGCCCGGGCCCAGATGCTGGATCGCGCCGTAGTAGGCGGCGAACATCAGCCCGATGATCAGGTAGGCGCTGAGCGCGCCGTAGATGCTCTGCAGGGTGACCGTGGGCCGGGCCAGCACCCGCCGCACGATCAGCACCGCGGTCAGCAGCAGGATCAGGCCCTTCCAGATGTCGGCCAGGCCGACCCCGACCGGCGCGCGGGTCAGCGCGACCCCGAACGCCGCGGCGGAACCGACCAGCGTCACGCCGCCGATCGCCGTCGCCGCCGGCCGGCTCACCTCGGCCGTCCGCAGCACCAGCAGCACCACGCCGAAGAACATCAGGAACTGCAGGTAGGCGGCCAGCGTGGACAGCCCCGACGCGGACAGCAGGTAGGTGACGATCAGCAGCAACAGCAACAGGCCATACCGGCCGTCCCGGTGCGGCGACCCGGTACGGCCGCCGGGCCGGCGCCCGGCCCAGCCTGGGCGTTTGATCACGCCCGGAGCCGGAAGCCCGAAACGGCGGCGCGGCGCGGGGCGGCTATGCGGCGTGGCCGTGCAGCGCGTCCTGCAGTTCCTGCTCGCCCTCCTTCGACAGCGAGGTCTTGAGCACGGTGCCGCCGTACTTGCTCATGGCCTCGACGGCCTTGTCCGGGGTCACCTTGTCCACCATCAGGAACAGCGCCGAGGTGCCCGGCTGCAGCATGCCGCGTACCTGCTCCTGGAACGTCTGGTCAATGCCCGACTTGCTGACCTTGCCGATCAGGGCGCCCAGGCCCGCGCCGATCGCGATCCCGAAGACCGGGATGAAGAACAGCAGGCCGAACAGCAGGCCCCAGAACATGCCCCAGGTCGCTCCCGCGCCAACCGGGTTGTGGCTGGTGTGCACGTGGTATTTGCCCTCGGCGTCGCGCTCGATCACCGCGATCGCTTCGGGCTCGATGATGAGGTCCTTCGCCAGCCTGCGCGCCTCATCCGCTGCCGCCTCGGCGGTGGCCATGTCCGGGTAGCCGATGGCGATCAGATCAGACATTGAATCCTCTTTCCCCTGCGGCGAACGGTCCGGCTCAGTCCATCAGCCCTCGCTGCGGCCCCGCCCCATCCCGGACGGGTGATACCGCCGGGCTGGGCCCCGCGCCC
>JASIJN010000396.1 GCA_030050125.1 Streptosporangiaceae bacterium
GGGGCGGGCCGGTAGGCCACGAAGGCCGGCGGCGTGGGCACGATCTGCCCGTCCGATGAGTAGATATTCGCTGACGCGCCCAAAGCGGCCGCCTGCGCGTTCAAGTTCGACGGTTGCAGGGCTTGATCGTCCCAGTGCCCGGTGGCGAGCCGGCTGAGCAGCACCTGCGCCGCGGTGATCGTCTCGGCCGGCGTGAAGGCGCAGTGCCCGGCCCGGGCGACGAAGATCTGCCGCAGCAGCCGGGAGTCGCCGGCCCGGCGCACGACGCTGGCGTAGGCCTGCTCGTTCTCGGGCACCACGAGCCCGTCACCGGTGGTGTGCATGGTGAGCACCGGCACCGAGAGATGCCCGTTGAAGGCGATGTTCTGGGCCAGGTACTTGACCGCGGACGGGTCGGCGCTGATCCTCGCCGCGTTATTCAGCGTGGCCAGGTCCTTGGTCAGGCTCAGCCCGGCGGCGCCGTACAGGGCGACGACCTCGCGCAGGTCGGCCGACCTGGACAGGTCGACGAAGTAGTTCACGCCGGTGTTCCAGGAGGGGTTGCCGCCCGCGCGCGCCTCCAGCTCGGCCCGCAGCGCGAACACGAACGGGAAGTCGACCTCGGTGTCCCACAGGTACTGGTTGCTCTCCTGCGCGGCGTAGTCGTCCGCGGCCGGCTCGGGGGACAGCGGGGTGAACCAGCCGGGCGTGTCGCTGAGCGCGGCGGCGAGCGCGAGCCGGGCGCGCCCCTGCGGCGTCTGCTGCGCGGCCGCGGCGGCCTCATCGGCCGCGGTCAGGTTCCCGGTCGGGTTGGTGATGTTCACGACCTGGACCGACGGGTCGATCAGCTGCTGGAAAGCGAACTCCGCATCGAGCGCGGTGTTCCAGGTGGCGACGCCGCCGGAGAGTACGCCGCACATCGGCAACGCCGCGTTGAACCGGTTCGGGTAGTCCTGGATCAGGCCCGCGGTGATGATGCCGCCGAGCGAGTGACCCCAGGCTATGGTCTGGCTGGGCGTCCCGACCTGCTGGTCGAAGACGTTGAGCGTGTTGATCTGATCGGGCAGCGCCTGCTGGATGGCCCAGCCCGTGGTCGCGTAGGAGGAGCCGGCCAGCGCGTAGCCGTGACCCAGCAGCCAGGCACCGGTCACCGGGTCGCCGACATCCTCGGCCGGGTTCGCCGAGCCGGGCGTCACGTAGCCATGGCTGTACAGGAAGAGTGTGCAGTTCCAGTTGGCCGGGACCTGGATCAGGTAGGTCGCGCCATCGGCGAGCGAGCCGGTCAGGGTGCGCGGGGTGGTGGCACAGGCCGGCCCGGTCGAGGCGAGCGACGGGGCCGCCGCCGGGCCCCAGAGGGCGGCAAGCACGGTCGCGCAGACGGCGATGACGGTATATCTACTGACGAGCCGCATGATTCACGCTCCCGTGCGCAATACACCATGATCGGGGACGACCTTGGAGGGACTCTAGTCCGGAACGGGCCGGCCGACCAGCCAGTAACATCTGGCCTTCGGGACAGGTTTGGCCACCCCAGGGCGTCCCCCGCCGGCCGACGGGCATGAGAACGGACCGGACCCGGGCCGGCCGTTCCGGGCCCGGGTCCGCCGCCACTGCGCGACGCCGTTACTCGCGCCGCCAATCCACGATCACGAAAAGGCCGTGCGCCGCCGGTCAGCCCCTGATGTAGACCGGGGTGCCCGGGATCTTGACAAGGGTGTGGAAGAAATTCGCGATGTCGTAGGGAATCCTGACGCAGCCGTGCGAGTCGGGATACCAGGGAACAGCGGTGTTCACTTCTCCGTGAATGGCGAATGTCGAGCCGATGAAGAAGACCGGGTTGTACATCTCGCCGAGGGGGACCTGGAGCCAGCCGTTGTAGAACCATATGGTCTGGAAATTGCCGGTCGGGGTAATCCAGCCGCACCCCTGTCCGGGCAGGCAGCCGGCGCCGGTGGACACATGGCTGATCAGTTCCACCGCGTTGTGGTCGTAGAGGACCAGGGTCTCGTTGTTCATGTTGACCTCGATCCGCATGCTGCCGCCGTGCGGGACGAGAACCTTGGGCGCCCGGGGATGGACCAGCGCGCCCTCGACAATACGGGACACGTAGTCCTGGTTGTCGGCGTTGACTGGCAGCCCCTGGACCTCTTTGAACGCCCACACCGCCTCGAGTGTGTCCAGGCCGAACTGCCCGTCAATCGGTCCCGGATAATACTTGAGCGCGGCGAGGCGCTTCTGCAGGTTTCGCACGGCCGCGCCTTGCATGCCCAGGGTCAGCGGCTCATCCGGGGGGACGTAGGCCGCCGCCGCGGTACGAGCCGCCGACGCGGAGCGCACCGCCGCGACGGGACTGGCGACCGCAGGGCCGAACTGGCCCAGGACTAATGCCCCGGCGCCGACCAGGGCGCCCAGGCCAAGCAACCACCGCCACCTGATCAGCCATCGCCACGCTGTGTGCCTCAATGTTTTCCCCTTACCTGTGCCCGCCTAGCGCCGTTGCCCCGGCTTGGGACATACCGGCGCCGCCGTCCCTTGCAGACCTAGGTCGCTGGGTCGGGGCCGGACGCCGCGCCGGCCCGCGGTCTCGTCCGGGGCGACGCAGCGCGGACCACACACCGCGCGGACCAATGTCGCTTTGTAGACGCTTTACCCGGACTGGAGGTTGCGGCACCCTCCGGGCTCCCAAGATCAGGCGAATGTACAATACGCGGCACCGGACGGGCGGCCAGGCTGCCACGCCGGACCGGGCCGCCGCCACGCCGAACCAGGCCGCGATCAGGGCCGTTGTCAGGGCGTAGGGCCGGGAATCCGCGCCGCGGCGGTCAGGCCGCGGCGCCAAGGTTCGCGCCGCCGCAGCGGGAGGGATCGCTTCACGATGCTGAAAAGCCTGCTCCTCGCCGTGGGCCTGCTGATCACCGCGGCCGGGATCGTCTTCACCCTGCAGGGCCTGGGCTACATCGGCGGCAGCGTGATGTCAGGCGTCACATTCTGGGCGGTGGCGGGGCCGCTGATCGCGCTGGCCGGCCTCGCGATCGCCGCCGTCGGCCTGCGTCGCCGACGCCCGGCTCGCTGACCGCAGACGTCAGGTGTGCCCGGTAGGCCCCGGGGTATCAACCGGCTTGTTCACCGGATGTTCAAACGGCCAGGGCGAATCGGGGGCGCGTTGGTGATCAACGAACAACCTGATCACGAGGCCGCCACCACCCTGGAACGTCTCGCAGATCAGTTGGGCCTGTGCATCCGGTACAAGAAAAACGGGAAGGTCGCGCTGGTCGGGCAGGAGGGCGACGCCGTACAGACCTGGCGTGAGGACTATCCCTACCTCAAGAAGCTGCGCCGCTGCCAGTACGAGAGGACCAAGCGCCTGCTGCAGATCGAGATGCTCAAGCTGCAGCGGTCGGTCCGGGCCCAGCAGGGCCGGCTCGTCATCCTGTTCGAGGGCCGGGACGCGGCGGGCAAGGGCGGAACGATCAAGCGGTTCACCGAGAACCTGAACCCCCGCGGCGCCCACGTCGTGGCCCTGGACAAGCCGACCGAGCGCGAGCAGACCGAGTGGTACCTGCAGCGTTACATATCCCACCTGCCGGCCGCGGGCGAGATCGCCATGTTCGACCGGTCCTGGTACAACCGGGCCGGGGTCGAGCGGGTGATGGGCTTCTGCGGCCCGAACGAGGTCATGGAGTTCCTGCGCGAGGCGCCCGAGTTCGAGCGGATGCTGGCCAGGGACGGGATCACGCTGATCAAGTTCTGGTTCTCGGTGTCCAGGGCCGAGCAGTTGCGCCGGTTCGTCCGCCGCCAGCTGGACCCGGTCAAGCGGTGGAAGCTGAGCCCGATCGACCTGGCCTCGCTGGACAAGTGGGACGAGTACACCAAGGCCAAGGAGTCGATGTTCTTCCACACCGACCTGGCGGACGCGCCGTGGACCGTGGTGAAGAGCAACGACAAGAAGCGGGCCAGGCTCGAGGCCATGCGCTATGTCCTGTCCCGGGTTTCCTACGAGGACCGGGACGAGCAGGTGGTCGGCCACCCCGACCCGCTGGTCGTGGGCCCGGCGCCGCTGCTGCGCGAGAGCGGCGAACGCGGTTAGCGGCTGCCGGGCACGGTCCCGCGGACGGCCAGGCCGGCCGCGCGGTAGACGTCGTCGATCTGCCGCATGTTGGCCACCGCGTCCTCGGCCGACGTGATCACGGGCTCGCCCCGCAGAGCCGCGGCGGCGAACGCGCGAAGCTGGTAGGTGTAGGTGGCCTCGCCGCGCACGCGCTCCCACCGGGTCGTGCCGCCGGCCCGCACGGTGAGCAGGCTGAAGAACTGCGGGGCCAGGTAGTTGAGCACCCGCATCTCGCCGTGCTCGCCCACGGCCCGGGCGCCGACCCTGAGCACCTGCCCGGACCAGAGCGAGGCACGGATCCGGCCGGTAACGCCGCCCCCGAACCGGAACGTCGCCACCATGGCCCGGTCCACCTCCGGCCCGTGCAGCCTGGCCTTCGCGGAAACCACGGCCGGCTCGCCGGGACCGAGCATCCGGATGCAATTGACCGGGTAGCAGCCGGCGTCCATGGTGGCCCCGCCGGCCAGGTCGAACCGGTAGCGGTTGTCGGAGAAGACCGGCAGCGGGAAGCACAGGTCCGCCTCCACGTGCCGGAGCTCGCCGAGCTCGCCGGCCACGATCTCCTGCATCCGGCGGGCCAGCGGGTGGTAGCGGTAGTGAAACGCCTCCATCGCCACCAGCCCGGCCGCCCGGGCTGCGCTGGCCACCTCGGCCGCCTCGGCCTCGTTGGCCGCGAACGGCTTCTCGCACAGCACATGCTTGCCCGCCGCGATGGCGCGTAGCGCCCACGGCGCGTGCAGCGAGTTCGGCAGTGGGATGTAGATCGCGTCCACGTCGGGGTCGGCGACCAGGGCCTTATAGGAGTCGTGCACCACCGGGATGCCGTGCCTGGCCGCGAACTGGCGGGCCCGGGCCGGGTCCCTGGCCGCGACCGCGGTCACGGCGACCTCGGGCACCAGGCGGGCCGGCTTGATCAGCGCGGCGGGGGTGATCCTGGCGGCGCCGAGCGTGCCCACCCGCAACCGGTCCATGATCCCATTCTTGCCGACCGTCCAGCCCGCGGGCCAGCCCGGCGCGGGACGGGCACCCGGATCGGCCTAGCGCGCGGGCGCGGGACGGGCCGGTACCCGGTTCGGCCTAGGTCGCGGGCCAGCTCAGCGCCAGACGGGCGTGCCGCCGGTCCAGGACCACCTGACCCGGCCGGTCCGCCACCACGGCCGGCCGCGGATAGGCGATCACGCTGAGGCCGGACGCCCGGGGCCTGCCCAGCTCCTGCCAGGCCGCCACCCGCCCGGCCAGACGCCGGGCCAGCTCACCGCCCCAGGGCCCGAAGCCGCGCGCGACCACCCCGAAATCTTCGGGCCGGCGCTCCTCGCGCGGCGACGGCCGCGCCGGGACCAGGGCGGCCACCCCGAACTCCCCGGCCCAGTCAGGCTGGCGCGCTCCGGCGGAACCGGCCAGGGCGCCGAACGGCAGCAGCGGCAGCACCGCGGCCCGCAGCTGACCCGTGCCGGCGATGGTCAGGCGGACCAGGTCCGAATCGGTGATCGTGACCCAGAAGTCCGCGTCACCCAGCTCACCGAGGCCGGCCACCTGGACGCCGGCCGGCACGTCGGCGACCGGGCCGGTCAGCGCCGCGTACAGGGCCCTGGTGTCCAGCGGCCGGCCGTCGTCGGCCTGGACGTGCAGCCCGGGCTGCGGCCCGAACGCGACGAACGGCTCGGGGCTGGCGAAACTGCCGGCCATCGGGATGAATCCGCAGCGGCAGGCCGACCGGCTGCGCCAGTGCCCGTCCCGGCGCTCCAGCGCGACGCACAGCTGGATGCCGCGCAGCGACAGCGGCAGCACGATGCGCCCGCCCGGGCCGAGCTGGGCCAGCCACGCCGGCGGCAGATCCCAGGCGCCCGCGGTCACGATCACCCGGTCGAAGGGTGCGTAACCCGGGGCGCCGTACCCGCCGTCGCCGCACAAAGCGATCACGCCCGGGTACCCGGCGGTGGCCAGGGCCCGCCTGGCCCTGGCCACCAGCGCCGCGTCGATGTCCAGCGTGACCACCGTTCCCTGCTCGCCGACCAGGTGAGCCATGAGAGCGGCGTTGTAGCCGGTACCGGTGCCGATCTCAAGCACCCGCTGGCCCGGCGCCACCCCGAGCTGCTCCAGCATGATCGCCATGATCGCGGGCTGGGAGGAGGAGCTGAGCGGCATGCCCTCGGCGTCGGCCTTGATCACGAACGCCTCGTCCTGGTAGGCGTCGCTGGCGGTCAGCTCGGGCAGGAACAGATGCCGGGGAACGCCGCGGAACGCGGCCTCGATGGCCGGGCTGGTCAGCCGGCCGGTGTCGCGAAGCTCATCGACGAGCCTGGCCCGCGCCGCGTCCGGCCCGCACGCCATCGGCGACCTCCTCCGGCTCAGACCCCGAAGGAGCGCCGCCTGGCGACCTCGTACAGAGCGATCCCGGCGGCGACCCCTGCGTTGAGCGACTCGGCGGCGCCGGGCATCGGGATCCGGGCCAGCATGTCGCACCGCTGTGCCACCAGCCGGGACAGCCCGCGGCCCTCGGACCCGACCACCAGCACCAGCGGCCCGTCGGCCAGGCCGGTCTCGCTCACCGCCGTGTCCCCGCCCGCGGACAGGCCGACGGCGAACAGCCCGGCCTCCTGGTATCCGGTCAGCGCCGCGGCCAGGTTGCTGGCCTGCGCAACCAGCACCCGGGCCAGCGTCCCGGCCGACGCCTTCCAGGCCCCCGCGGTCACCCCGGCCGACCGCCGCGCCGGTACCAGCACCCCGTGCCCGCCGAACGCGGCCACCGACCGGGCGATCGCGCCCAGGTTCCTCGGGTCGGTCACCCCGTCCAGCGCGACGATCAGCGGCGGCTCACCGGCCTCGGCGGCCCGGGCGAGCAGATCGGCGGGATGGGCGTAGGCGTACGGCCTGACCCGCAGCGCGATCCCCTGGTGCACCGCGTCCCCGGTCAGCCGGTCCAGCTCGGCGCGCCCGGCCTCGACCACGGGCACGCCCGCGTCGGTGGCCAGCATCACCGCCTCACCGATCCGCTCGTCCGCGTCCAGCCGCGGCCCGACGTGCAGCGCGACGGCCGGGACGCCGGCGCGCAGGGATTCCAGCACCGCGTTCCGCCCCGCGACCATCTCGGCCCCGCTGCCGGATCCCTTTGATTTGGGGCCTGAACGCTTAGTCTCTCCTCGGCCAGTTCCGCCGGAGACGTCCGCGTTCTGTCCCCTCGAAGAGATCGCCGCCACCCTGCGTTGCGCAGGGTGACCTGGCCGCAGGTGCGCCGGCGGGGTCGGGCCTTTGCCCTCGAGCCGACGCTTGCCATAGCCGCCCGTTCCCGGCCGGGGCTTCCCGGACTTGGTGCGCCCGCCCGGGCCCGGCCGCGCCTGGCCGCTCACTGGCGCAGCTCCCAGCGCGGGCCGCGCGGGGTGTCCTCGACCGCGATCCCGGCGTCGGCCAGGCCGTCCCTGATCGCGTCGGCCGCCGCGAAGTCCTTGCGCTCGCGAGCCGCCTGGCGCTGCCGGAGCGCGACCGTGACCAGCGCGTCGACGACCGGGCGGAGGCTGGTGTCGGTTCCGGCCCCGGACCAGTGCTCGGCCAGCGGGTCCAGCCCGAGCACGGCCATCATCGCGCGCACCGCCGCGGCATGCTTGGCCGCGCCCGCCACGTCCCCGGACGCGAGCGCGCTGTTGCCCTCTGTCACGGCCTCGTGCACGACGGCGAGCGCCGACGGCACGGCCAGGTCATCGTCCATCGCGGCCACGAACGCGCCCGGCAGCGCGGCGGCACTGGGAACAGCCTCGACCGAGTCGGCGGACGGGCTGGCCTCGGCGGCCCGGGTCACGAAGCCCTCGATCCGCCGGTACCCCGCCGCGGCCTCGGCCAGCGCATCCGGCGAGTACTCCATCTCCGACCGGTAGTGCGCCTGGCCCAGGTAGTACCGCAGCTCGGCCGGGCGGACCTGCTTGATCATCGCGTCGACCAGCAGCGAGTTGCCGAGCGACTTGCTCATCTTCTCGCCCGCCAGGCCGAGGATCCCGTTGTGTACCCAGTAGCGGGCGAAGCCATCCCCGGCCGCGCGGGACTGGGCGAGCTCGTTCTCGTGGTGCGGGAACACCAGGTCCAGGCCGCCGCCGTGGATATCGAAGGTCGCGCCGAGGTACTTGGTGGACATGGCCGAGCATTCCAGGTGCCAGCCCGGGCGGCCCGGCCCCCAGGGCGTCTCCCAGGACGGCTCGCCCGGCTTGGCGCCCTTCCACAGCGCGAAGTCGCGCGGGTCGCGCTTGTGGCTCTCGTCCACGTCGTCGGCGGCACGCATGTGGTCCAGCCGCTGGCCGGACAGCTCGCCGTAGTGCGGGTAGGACAGCACGTCGAAGTAGACGTCCCCGTCGGCCGCGTAGGCGTGGCCGCTCCCGATCAGCCGCCGCATCAGCACGATCATCTCGGGCACGTGCCCGGTCGCACGCGGCTCGACGTCCGGCGGCCGGCAGCCCAGCGCGTCGTAGGCCCGTGAGAACGCACGCTGGTTCCGCTCGGCCACCGCCCACCAGGCCACGCCCTCGCCCTGCGCGGTCCGCAGGATCTTGTCGTCGATGTCGGTGACGTTCCGGCAGAACGTGACCTGGTATCCGGTGGCTTCCAGCCACCGGACCAGGATGTCGAAGTTGACGCCTGACCTGATGTGGCCGATATGGGGTGGCGCCTGCACCGTGGCGCCACACAGGTACAGCGAGGCCTTCCCCGGCGTGACCGGGGTGAAGTCGCGTACCGCGCGGGTGGCCGTATCGTGCAGACGCAAGGTCATGCCCCACAGGCTACGGGACGTTTACACCGTCTCGCGGCCCGTGTCCGGCGACGGTACCGTAGCGTAACTCCGCTCCGCGCGAGTATGGTCCGGAGCGTGACGGTCAAACTCGTGGTTCTCTACACCCAGCCGAGCGACCCGGACGAATTCGACCGGCATTACCTCGGCACCCACATGCCCCTGGTCAGGAACGTTCCTGGCCTGGAGCGGGCCGAGAGCGCCCGGATCGCCACGGCGCTCGACGGCGGCGAGAAGACCTTCTACCGGATCGCCGAGCTCTACTTCGCCGACCAGGCGGCGCTCCGGGAGGGCTTCGCCACCGACGAGGGACGGGCGACCGCGGCCGACTACCAGCGGATCGCCCCGCCGGGCTCGCGGATGTTCGTCCTGACCGTCGACGAGTAGCGACGACCCTCGGGCAAGGCCGCTCCCGGCCCGATCCAGCCCGCCCCGCCTGCCTGGGGCGACCAGATTTTCTTGATCATCGACGGATGATCAAGTCCGCGGCCAGCCACGAGCGGAGGGTTAGCTCCGCGCGGCCCTGGCCCAGCTCCAGGCGTACTCAGGGTCTTCGGCACGGCGGCCGGCCGCGCCGAGGTGCAGCGGCCGGAAGGTGTCGATCATCACCGCGGTCTCGTCGGTAGCCGACCGCCCCTCTTCGAGGCCACGGATCGCGGCCTCGACGGCTCCCGGCTGCGGTCCGTGCGTGAAGCCTGACGGGTGCAGGGTGATCGACCCGATGCCGACTCCCGAGCCCTTGCGGGCGCCGTAGTCTCCGGCGACATAGAACATCATCTCGTCGGAGTCCACGTTGTGGTGGTTATACGGGATCGGCACGGCTTCGGGATCGAAGTCGAGCGGCCGCGGACAGAACGAGCAGACAACGAAATTCGGGCCCTCGAACGTCTGGTGTACCGGGGGCGGCGCATGGGTGCGCTTAACGATCGGCTCGAAATCAGCGATGTTGAAGGCATATGGGTACAGGAAACCATCCCATCCGACAACGTCGAACGGATGGTACGCATAACTCAGCCTGGTGAGTCCCGCCCGGTTACGGACGATCACCGGCACATCCTCGCCCTCGGCGAGCAATGGCCCGTCCGGGCCGCGGAGGTCCCGCTCGCAGTATGGCGCGTCCTCGAGGAACTGGCCGCTGGCTGACAGATAGCGCTTTGGCGGCCTTACGTGTCCGCGGGCCTCGATGACGAGCGCGTCCACCGTCCCGGCCGAAGGGGTCCACCGGTGGATCGTCCCCCTCGGCACGACGACATAGTCGCCAGCCGAGGCGTCTATCGATCCGTAGACGGACTCCAACCTGGCCGACCCGGTGCGCAGGTAAATGGCCTCATCGCCGGTTGAATTCCGGTAAAGCTCCGAGGGGGCGTCGGCGGCCGCGAATGAGATCCGGATATCGTCGTTGGCCAGCAGTAGTTGCCTGCCCAGCACCATGTCCCCGCCGACCGGCAGCTCCTGGGTGCGGAAATGCCGGGGCAGCAGCGGCTGATTCGGCGCCACGCCCGTCTCGCCGGCGTCGTCGAGGCCCTCACTCTTTACGATGGCCGTCGGCGGGTGAACGTGATACAGCAGCGAGGAATCGGACGCGAACCCTTCCTCGCCCATCAGTTCCTCGGCATAGAGGCCCCCGTCGGGGCGGCGGAAGCGCACGTGACGCTTTCGCGGAATCTCCCCAGTGACTCGGTAGTACGGCATATCGTCTCCCTTGACGCCGAAACCGCGAGGGTCTACGCGGAGGCGACCGGCCGCCCGCCATTAGCGCCTCGGTATTCCGGCGGTGACGCCGACTGCCGTGCGGCGCGCGACGGCGGCGCGGGCCAGGCTCCCGCTTCCTGACTATAAGCCCGCGGCGTGGCGCGGCATCGCGTGAGGAAGGATGACGGGGCCCGATGAGCTACCAACACCCGGCGCAATCCGGGCCGCCGGCCGACAGCCACCGCGGGCTGCGTCTCTTCGCGCTGACCGCCGTCGTGGTCGGGCTACTGCTCCTCGCGGCCGCAGCGTTCATGCTGTCCTACTCGGGGATTCACGCGGTAGCGCTGTCCTCGGGCGTCTCGCCCCGGCTGGCTAGGCTCTATCCGCCAATTTTCGATGCGATGCTGGTCATCGCGTGCGCGGCGGTGTTGTCGCTGCGCGGGGCTGGGCTGCCGTCCCGTTGCTACGCCTGGCTGTCGTTGCTGGCGCTGTTTGCCGCGGCGGCCGGGGCCGACATGCTGCACGCGACCGGCACCAAGCTGCCGCACAAGCCGGCCGCAGCTACCGCAGCGATCATTCCCTGGGCGCTCGTCCTGGTCGGATTCGGGTTGCTGCTGTGCATGCTCCGTCAGGCGCGGTTGCGCCGGGCGGCCGCGACGCCCGAGAGGGTGTCCCTCCAGCGGTCGGGTCGCGTCGAGGTACGCCCCGGCCTGCGCGACAGGCGGGCCGGTGCCCAAGAGGTGCAGGTCGGGATCCACGACCTAGTAGGCACGGCGGCCCCCGGCGCCGGGACCGAACCGACGGCTCCCGCCTCCTCTGGGACGGACCTGGCCTCCCCCTCCGCGGCTCAGGCCAGCGGCACGACGGACCTGGACGATCCCGCCGGGGATCCCGCTCTGGACCTCGTGATCGACAGCGATCCTGGCCAGGACGATCCGGCGAGCGACGAGGGCTCGGCGTGGTTCCCGCCCGAGCCCGACGAACAGCCTGCGGGAAACGGCGGCCGGCGGGTGGACGACGAGCGCTCGGCGTCGGCCTTCAGCCCGGCCCCCACCATGCCGGTCGAAGCCGGGACAGGCAACTCCGCAGCCACATCCGAGCCGGACGACGCCGATGGCGCCTTCCTGGGGAGCGTGGCCAAGGGGGAGCCCCCGACCCAGGTGCCGCCTTACCCCGGCCGCACCCCAGAGGCGACCTTCGAGCCGGAAGCCCAAGCCACGCCTGAGACCGCATCGGCATCCGAAGCCGCACCGGACCTTGAGCCCGGCTCACAACCGGAACCCGAGGCCGCAGCGGAGCCTCAGCGTGCGTCATCGCCTGATTCGCAGCTGGTGCCGCCGCCCGGACCTGTGCCCGGATCGGATCCCCAGCCCACGAGGCAGACACGGCGGAAGCCTGGTAACCCGTCCGAGGCGGCGGTCCCGTCTCGACCAGCGCCGCCAGCGGCGGATAACTCCGACGCGGACCCGGCGCCCGAGAAAGAGCCCGCGCCACCGCAGTTCGAACGGATGCGGAGTTCCCCGGTCCCGCCCGAAGCGTGAAGCCGTCCGCCGCGCTAGGCGCGGTTCCGGTGACGCGGGCCCCGATGACACGGCCCCAGTCACGCGGTTAGGTTCCGGGCGACCGGGGGACGACCAGGGCCGTCGCGATTGCGGCCACTCCCTCGCCGCGGCCCGTCAGGCCCAGGCCGTCGGTCGTGGTGCCCGACAGGCTCACGCGAGCCCCGTTCAGGGCGGCGGAGAGCACCTGCTGCGCCTCGTCCCGGCGGGACGAGATACGCGGACGGTTGCCTATGACCTGGACCGATACGTTGCCCACCGTGAAGCCAGCGCTTGTGAGCAGCCGTGCGGTCTCGGCCAGCAGCAGGGTGCCCCTGGCTCCCGCCCAGCGTGGCCGGGATGTACCGAAATGGGCACCTAGGTCGCCCAGTCCGGCGGCTGCCAGAAGTGCATCGCAGATGGCATGGGCCGCGACGTCCCCGTCAGAATGCCCGGCAAGACCAGGCTCGCCCGGCCAAAGCAAACCCGCGAGATATAGCGGCCGGCCTTCACCAAATGGATGGACGTCCGTCCCGACGCCTACCTGCGGCAACACGCCTGGCATGACAATCCAGCTACGCGTGAACCGGCATCCGAACCGCTCTCATCCCACCCGGACGCGAGACGCACCTGAGGCTCGGCGGCGAACGTCAGGAAGCGAGGATCTCGTCGAGCAGTGCCTCGGCCTTGTCCTCGTTGGTCTTCTCGGCCAAAGCGAGTTCGCTGACCAGAATCTGCCGCGCCTTGGCGAGCATGCGCTTCTCGCCTGCGGAAAGACCACGTTCGCGGTCCCTCCGCCACAGATCCCGGACCACCTCGGCCACCTTGTTCACATCGCCCGAGGCGAGCTTCTCGAGGTTGGCCTTGTACCGCCGGGACCAGTTGGTTGGCTCCTCGGTGTACGGGGCGCGGAGCACCTCGAACACTCGCTCAAGCCCCTCCTGCCCGACCACGTCCCGGACGCCAACAAGCTCGGCATTGTCCGCAGGAACACGCACAGTCAGGTCACCCTTGTCGACCTTGAGCACGAGGTAGGTTTTGTCCTCGCCCTTGATCGAGCGGGTCTCGATCTCCTCGATCCGAGCAGCCCCATGATGGGGGTAGACGACTGTGTCGCCGACCTTGAAAGACATGTGGACATACCCCTTCCGCTGAAGCTATGTTACCACGCCGGACAGGGGCGATTAGCCGTCCTTGACAGCAAACACGCAGGTCAATGGCGCAATTTCAAGACCAGCAAATTGCGAACCGCGCTGGCCAGCAGCCAGGGGCACGCGGCGGCCAACCCCCTTCGGGCTTGTGGAGTCGCCCGGGGTCCAACTCCCGGCGGCGCCCGCTGCGGTCGTTCGGAGGCTCGGCTGGGGCCGGGGCGCACACCGCAAGTGACCAGCTAGTTACCGTCATGCGGATGTCGGCAGATCAGGCGGTGCCGGGCGGTTACAGCGGGAACCGGGGGCCTCATACTGAGAGGAAGGTGCCGCTCATGCCGGAGGGGTGCGCGTGAACGCTGGCGGCGATCCGGACCGGGACGACTTCGGCCTCCCACCGGTCGATATCGAGATTCCCGATGACGCGCGGGAACTCGATCGTGACGTGCAGGCCTATCAGCGGGAGCTGCGGGCCATGCGCCGACGCCAGCGCGCCACCCGCCTGCGTGGGCCGCTGACCCGGGAGGGGATGGTGCTGCCGCTGGTGGCCGGCTGCCTCATCCTGGCCCTGATCACGAGCACCCTGCTGATCATGTTCGCCGCGGACCAGACCGGCATGCCGGATCAACCCGGCCACGTGGCCACGCAGCCCCTGTCGCCGAAGCACACCGCCGCCACGAGTCAGCCCGCCGCCGGGAAGATCAACGGCCCGCTGCCGGCCGGGCAGATCGTGGTGGCGGGCAAGGCGGTACCGCTGCGCACGATCACCGGGCCCCGGCCTGCCGTGCTGACCCTGGTCCCGGCGGACTGCAAGTGCGCGCCCGCGCTGCGGGAGCTGGCCGCGCAGGCGGCCCAGGCGGGGGTGCCTGTTTACCTGGTGTCGGCCAAGGGGGGCGAGCAGCAGCTGGCGGGGCTGGCCGCCCAGGCCGGCCAGGGGTCGGCCAAGCTGGCCGAAGACACCAGCGACGTGCTGTTCAAGACCTACGGCCGATCCGGGGTGACCGCGATACTGGTGCGCCCGGACGGCCTGGTGGCCTCGGTCGCGCCCCTGCCGCAGCCGAGCCTGGAAACCAGTCTTCGGCAGCTCAGCCCGGCCAGTCCCGCCGGGCACTGACGCGCCCTCCCGCAGGATCGGGCGCAGACCCGGGCCGGCGCGGGCCGCTGGAGCCACGGCGACTACGCTTTGTCGGCGACGTCCCACTGCGTGGTTGACGACGCCTCACTGCCTGGTTGACGAAGACGAGGAGAGCACGCCGTGATCCGGAGCAGCCACAGGATCGGCGGGCCACGGGGCCTGGTCGTCCTCGCGATTGCCGCGCTGATCTCCGCGCTCGCCGGGTGCGAGGCCGGGATTAACGCCCCCACCCAGCAGTGGCATCAGCCGACGGACGGGGCGGGCACGGAGTTCAATAACATCGCGATCAGGAACGTCTTCGTGCTCGGCGCGCCGATCGGCCAGACGATCGCGGCCGGTCAGTCGGCCGGCCTATTCCTCGCGCTGATCAACAATGGCTCGGCGGACCGGCTGGTCAGCATCACGGCGCCGGGCACCGCGACGTCGGTCACGCTGCCCGGCGGCACGGTCAGCCTCGCAAGCCAGCAAGCGGTGTTGCTGACCGGCCCGGCGCCGAAGGTGGTGCTTCAGGGGCTGACCCGGCCCCTGAGGGGCGGTACCACCGTCAAGCTCGTGCTGACCTTCCAGTACGCCGCCAGCGTGACGCTGGTCGTCCCGGTTATGCCGCGAGCGCAGTACTACTCGACCTTCTCGCCCCCGCCGAGCCCCACTCCCAGCCCCAGCACCAGGACGACGCGCAGGCATCACGCGGCGGCCACGCCGACGCCGAGCGCCAGCCCGGCTCCGGCCGCGAGCCCGTCCCCCACGACGACGTCCTAGACGCGGCCCCGCTGGGGTCAGGTCGACGAGGGCTCGAACTTGTAGCCCAGCCCGCGCACGGTGAGGATGTGCTTCGGGTTCGCCGGGTCGGCCTCGACCTTGGCCCGCAACCGCTTGACATGGACGTCCAGGGTCTTGGTGTCGCCAACGTAGTCGGCGCCCCAGACCCGGTCGATCAGCTGCATCCTGGTCAGCACCCGGCCGGCATTGCGCAGCAGGACCTCGAGCAGCTCGAACTCCTTGAGCGGCAGCTGAACCTGCTCGCTGCGCACGGTGACCACGTGCCGGTCGACGTCCATCCGCACCGGGCCGGATTCCATGATCGACGTGGTCGGCTCGTCGGAATCGCCGCGGCGCCGGAGCACGGCCCGCATCCGGGCCACGAGCTCCCGCGAGGAGAACGGTTTGGTGACGTAGTCGTCGGCGCCTAGCTCAAGGCCGACGACCTTGTCGATCTCGCTGTCCTTGGCGGTCAGCATGATCACCGGCACGTTGGAACGCTCTCGCAGCGTCCGGCAGACCTCGCTACCGGGCAGGCCCGGCAGCATGAGGTCGAGGAGAACCAGGTCGGCCCCGCTGCGGTCGAAGGTCTCGAGCGCGTCCGGCCCCGTCGGGCAGACCGCGACTTCGAACCCTTCCTTGCGCAGCATGTAAGAGATCGCGTCGCTGAAGGACTCCTCGTCCTCCACCACGAGCACCCGTGTCACTTCACTGCCTCCTGGCGGATCGCGCCATCGCCGGTACGGTACCGCCCCTGAAGGTGACGGCATCGGGTCGCAGCGGGAGCCTGAGGGTGAACGTCGATCCCTTCCCCTCGGTGCTTTCCACTGTCACCTGCCCCCCGTGTGCGGCGGTGACGTGCTTGACGATGGCCAGGCCGAGGCCTGTGCCGCCGGTGGCACGCGACCGCGCGGGGTCTACACGGTAGAACCGCTCGAAAATTCGCTCCCGGTCCCGCTCAGGGATCCCGATGCCCTGATCGGCCACGCTGATCTCGACCGAGTCCCTGGCCGCCGCCTTGGTCGAGACATCGACCCGGGTCTTGTCAGGGCTGTAGGCGACCGCGTTCTCCAGGAGGTTGCGCAGGGCCGTGATCAGGAGGTCCTCGTCACCGAGGACGAACAGGCCGTGCGTGCCGGTTGCCACGAGTTCTATCCCGCGTGCGCTGGCCTTCATCCGGCACCGGTCCAGCGCCTCGGCCACGACCGCATCCAGCTTGACCGGCACCGGGTCCGGAATCGGCTCGGCCGCCTGAATCCTGGACAGAGTGATCATGTCCTGGACCAGGTTGGTCAGACGGGACGCCTCTTGCCGCATCCGGCCGGCGAAGCGGCGCACCGCCTCAGGGTCGTCGGCCGCATCCTCGACGGTCTCGGCCAGCAGCGCCAGCGCGCCAACCGGCGTCTTCAGTTCATGGCTGGTGTTGGCCACGAAGTCCCGGCGGATCTCCTCCACCCGCCTGCTCTCGGTCTGGTCCTCGACCAGCAGCAGCACGAGGCCGCCGCCGCCGACCGCCGCGCCCAGCGGAGCCACCCGGACCGCGAAGCTCGTCCGCCGGTTCAGGCCGCGCGTGGCGACCTCCATCTCACCCTCGCGGATCTCGCCGTCCCTGCGGACCTGACGGGCCAGGGCGAGCAACTCCTGCACGATCAGCTCGTCCCCGCGCACCAGCCCGTATGCTCGCGCCGCGGCGCTGGCCTGCAGCACCCGGTCCTCGCTGTCCAGTACCACCGCAGACGAGGACAGAACCGATAGAACGGACGCGACGCCGGGCGGGAGCCGTCCGGCCTGCGGCGACCCTTCCAAGGATTCAGCGTGGGTCTTCAATGGCACCCGAATCTTCATTCGGCAGCGAATCCCGCCGCCGGGCTACTACGCACCATCCAAGCCTCGACACAGCCCCCAGCACAATCGTCGGGTGCCTCTTTGTCCCGAGACGCACCCGCCCAGGCTGTATTCACCCCCATACCCACGCTTTGATGGTAGGCCGCCGCCCACCAGCGCGCATCAGGCAGGGGCCGCCGACATGCCGTTATTAGCGAGATGTTCACTTGCCCGATAGCCACAGGACAATGCCGCTCTGGCCTCAGGACACCGGTCGGGGAACCACTCAGAGCCCTCTGACCTCAACGCCCCTGACTCTTCACTGCCGCCGCGCCCTTGGCCGCTGCCTGCGGGTCAAGGTAGCGACCGCCCCTGGTCACCGGGCGGAACGCCGCGTCCGTCTGGTAAACAAGCGGCATCCCCGTCGGAATGTCCAGCTCGGCGATCTCCTGGTCCCCGATCCCGTCCAGGTGCTTGACCAGCGCGCGCAGCGAGTTGCCGTGCGCGACGATCAGGACCATACGGCCGGCCCCCAGGTCGGGGACGATCGCGTCGTACCAGTAGGGCAGCATCCTTCGGACGACATCCCGCAGGCACTCCGACCGGGGCCGCAGGTCCGGCGGGAGCAGCGCATAGCGGGGATCGGCCGACTGCGAGTACTGGTCGTCGTCGTCGATGGGCGGTGGCGGCACGTCATAGGAACGGCGCCAGAGCATGAACTGCTCATCGCCGTACTGTTTGCGGGTCTGGGCCTTGTTCTTGCCTTGCAGGGCTCCGTAGTGGCGCTCGTTCAGCCGCCACGACCGCCGAACCGGAAGCCACAGCAGGTCCGCCGCTTCCAGGGCCAGGTGAGCGGTCTGGATGGCCCGGGTGAGCACCGAGGTGTGCACGACGTCCGGGCGCAGGCCCGCCTCTTCCAGCAGCCGGCCGCTGTTGACGGCCTCGTCGACACCCTTCGGCGACAGGCCGACGTCCACCCAGCCGGTGAACAGCCCTTCGGAGTTCCAGACGCTTTCGCCGTGCCGGATCAGCACAAGTGTCCCCATGTCGGAGAGCCTAACCGGTGCGGCCGGCCCCGGACTGCCTGGCAGGCCCGGCCTCGCCGGGAACAGGATGCCGCGGCCAGGGGTTGATCAATCGCGGAGGTGCATGCCCGTGCCGCGACCCTATCCCCGGCGGATCGCGACCATCAGCGTCCACACATCACCGCTCGAGCAGCCCGGAACCGGCGACGCCGGCGGGCTGAACGTCTACGTCGTCGAGGTGGCCAAGCGCCTCGCGGAGCGCGGCGTCGAGGTCGACATCTTCACCCGCGCGGTCTCCCGTGAGCTGCCTTCGGTCGCCGAGCTCGCCCCCGGGGTGCTGGTGCGGCACCTGGCGGCCGGGCCCTTCGAGGACCTCGACAAGGCCGACCTTCCCGGCCAGCTCTGCCACTTCACGTTCGAGGTGCTGCGCGCCGAGGCCGCCTACGCGCCAGGCAGGTACGACATCGTGCATGGGCATTACTGGCTGTCGGGCCAGGTCGGCGCCGTGGCGAAGGAGCGCTGGGGCGTTCCGTTCGTTCAGTCGATGCACACCCTGGGCCGGGTGAAGAACGCTGCGCTGGCCGACGGCGACGCCGCCGAGCCTGCGCTGCGCCTGCGCGGCGAGGCCGAGGTCGTGGCCGCCGCCGATCGCCTCGTGGCGAACACCGACGACGAGGCACAGCAGCTGATCGGCCTCTATGACGCGACGCCGTCCCGGGTGCGGACCATCAACCCCGGTGTCGACCTGGCCGTGTTCACCCCCGGATCCCAGCAGGCGGCGCGGGGGCGGCTGGGCCTGCCAGCCGACGCGGTGGTGCTCGTGTTCGCCGGGCGGGTCCAGCCGCTCAAGGCGCCGGACGTGGTGCTGCACGCGGCGGCCCTGATGGTACGGGACGACCCGAGCCTGGCCGACAGGCTCCGCGTGGCGTTCGTCGGCGGGCCCAGCGGGACCGGACGTGCCGACCCGGACGGGCTGACCCAGCTCGCGGCGGCGCTCGGGATCTCCGGCATCGTCCGGCTGGAGCCGCCCTGCCCGCAGCAGGAGCTGGCCGAGTGGTACCGGGCGGCGACGGTCGTGATGGTGCCGTCCTGCTCGGAGTCCTTCGGCCTGGTCGCGGTCGAGGCCCAGGCGTGCGGCACGCCGGTGGTGGCCTCCTCGGTCGGCGGGCTGCGCACCGCGGTCAGGGACGGCGTCTCCGGGCTGCTCGTCGACTCCCGCGACCCGGCCCGATACGCCCGCGTCGTCCGGGACCTCATCGCACAGCCCGCGGCCCTGGAACGGCTGTCGCGCGGCGCCCGTGAGCACGCGTCCAGGTTTGGCTGGGGCGTGACCGTCGACCGGCTGCTGAACCTCTACGCCGGGGCCATGTCCGAGGTCACCCAGGCGGTGGAAGCTTGAGCGAGCCGGGAGGCACAGCTTGAGCGACGCGGCGCGAGCGCTCGAGTCTGCCCTGGCCGAGCTGGGCTTGTCCGTCGAAACGCCCCGGCCCGGCGCCTACCTGGTTCGCCTCGAGGGCCAGCACAAGCTGGCCACCATGACCTGGCTGATCGTCGGGTCGCACAGCCTGCACGTGGAGGCGTTCTTCTGCCGGCAGCCTGACGAGAACCACGCGGCGTTCTACCGGTTCCTGCTCGAGCGCAGCGGTCGCATGTACGGCGTGCACTTCGCGCTGGACCCGGCGGGCGACGTCTACCTGGTCGGGAGGCTGCCGCTGGCGTCGGTCGCGCCCGAGGAGATCGACCGGCTGCTCGGCTGCGTCCTCAGCTACTCGGACGAGAACTTCGACCAGGCGCTCATGATCGGCTTCGCGTCCTCGATCCGCCGGGAGTGGGCGTGGCGCCAGAAGCGCGGAGAGAGCCTGGCCAACCTCCGCCCGTTCGCCAGGCTCGCCGACCCGGCGCCCGGCGACGACGCCTAGCTCGACGGCGTGAGCGGGCCCCGCGCCGGTATGGTCCCCGGTCCCGGCCTCCCGCAGGGTAAAAAGGAGTGAGCAACCGGGCTAGGCCACAGACGAGCGAGGGTCCGGGCCAGTGACCGAGCCGAAAGCGTCCAGTGAACCTCCACCTGGCTTGCAGCCGTTCCAAGGATACGGTCGGCATACTTATCGCCGGGACCAGCAGGAAGGAACGGGCCATGCGCCGGGATGACGTGCGCTTCGCTGCAGCCGCGCGCGACGATGGTCTCCGCAAGATCAGCAAGTTCACGTGGCGGGCCGGCGCGGCAGGCGTCGTGTTCTCGGCGCTGATCGCCGCGGCTTTCGGGCATAACGTCGCCACGCAGCAGGCGCCGACCGTGCACGGCGGCACGAGCGGCGCCGGAAGCACCACCGGCGGGAGCACCGGCGGCACGGGAAGCACCACTGGCGGCACAGGCGGCACGGGCACCAGCACTGGCGGCGCGGGCGGCACGGGAAGCACCACCGGCGGCACGGGAAGCACCACCGGCGGGAGCACCGGCGGCACGGGCGGCGGTCAGGGCACGATCGTTGTCCCGGCGCAGCCCCCGGCTCCCGCCAGCGGCGCGGGCCAGGTGACATCAGGAGCGACGTGACCACTCTGGCCGCGGGCGAAGACTCTTTCACCGTGTTCGGCACCACCGCCATCTTGCTGGTCAGCGAGCCCGGGCGGGTAGGGCAGGCGCGCGGCATCGCCGACGCCGAGCTGGCCGCCGTGGACCGGGCCTGCAGCAGGTTCCGGCCCGACTCCGAGCTCTCCCGGCTGAACGCGGCCGGTGGCGTCGTCACCACGGTCAGCGACCTGCTCGCCGAGCTCCTGGAGGCCGCACTGCGGGCGGCGCGGCTCACCGAGGGCGACGTGGACCCCACCTGCGCGCAGGCGCTGGAGGACATCGGCTACGACCGCGACTTCGCGCTTGTTCGCGCGGC
>JASIJN010000397.1 GCA_030050125.1 Streptosporangiaceae bacterium
GACCGCCGCCGGATACCGGACTTGGCTGTCGCCTGACGGGACTAGTCTCGCGATGTGACCCGGGAGACCGCCTGTGACCCAGTACGAGGAGGGACCGGGCTTGAACGAGCGAACGGGAGGCAGCAGCGTCGCGCCCCGGGGCGTGAGGCGCTAGTGGAGGGCAAGGCTGCGGCGCTGGGCCGCACGGGCGACTCCGAGAGCAATCCAAGCAGAGACACACCCGGCCGGGCGCGGCCCTCGCTGGGCGGCGGGGCCCCGGCCCAGGAACGCGAGCTCGGCCGCCAGGGGCGGGAGACCGTGCGCAAGCTGCTCGAGGCCGCCACCGCCGAGTTCGAGGAGCGGGGCTTCCAGGCCGTCCGGGTGGACGACATCGTGCGCCGGGCCAAGACCTCGCACGGGACGTTCTACCTCTATTTCGCGAGCAAGGACGACCTGTTCAAGACGCTGCTGCGGGACGCGCTGCACGACATGGAGATCATCACCGGCGATTTCCCCGTGGTGACGAGGAACGACGCCGGCCGGGAGGCGCTGCGCGCCTGGGTGGGGCAGTTCTTCGACACCTACGCCGCGCACGCCCCGGTGCTCCGGATCCTGACCTCGGCCGATGACGTCAACGAGGAGGTCTACGGCGAGGGGCTGCAGGTGATGTTCCGGGTGGCCGAGGCCATGACGCAGGGCATGACCGCGGCAGCGTCGGCCGGGCGGGACCGGCCGAGCACGGTTCCCCAGCACGCCGAACTCACCGCGGTGGCCTGCCTGATGATGCTCGAGCGCATCAACTACCTGCTCAGCGTGGAGGTCGGGCTGCCGAGGGACGAGATGGTGGACCGGCTCAGCGCCATCATCTACGCCGCCTTCCACCTGACCTGAGCCGGGCGCCGTCCGCGGTCTTGGTTCGGCATCCCCCGACCGGGGGCAGAATCGGTGACGTGCGATTCCTTATCGAACAACGACCGTTCCACGACCTTGCCTATAGCGACGTCTTCCTGACGCCGAGCCGGTCCTCGGTGGACTCCAGGCTCGATGTGAGCCTGGCCACACGCGACGGCAGCGGCACGACGATCCCCGTGGTCGTCGCCAACATGACCGCGGTCGCGGGCCGCCGGATGGCCGAGACCGTGGCCAGGCGCGGCGGACTGACCGTGCTCCCGCAGGACATCCCGGTCGATGTGGTGGCCGACGTGGTGTCCTGGGTGAAGAGCCGGGACCTGGTGTACGACACGCCGCTGACGCTCGGCCCGGAGGCCACGACCGGGCACGCGCTCAGCCTGCTGCCCAAGCGGGCGCACGGCGCGGTGATCGTCGTCCAGGACGGGTACCCGGTCGGCGTGGTCACCGAGTCCGACTGCCACGGCGTGGACCGGTTCACCCAGTTGCGCCAGGTCATGTCCACCGAACTGCTCACGCTGCCCGCCGGGACCGACCCGGAGCGGGCGTTCGGGCTGCTGCACGGCGGCCGGCACCGGCTCGCCCCCGTCATCGACGAAACCGGCCGCTGCGTGGGCATCCTGACCCGCACCGGGGCGCTGCGCGCGACCCTGTACCAGCCCGCCACCGATGGCCGCGGGCGGCTGCGCGTCGGGGCCGCGCTCGGCATCAACGGCGACGTCGCGGGCAAGGCCAAGCTGCTGCTGGACGCGGGCGCGGACCTGCTGGTGGTCGACACCGCGCACGGCCACCAGGACAAGATGATCCACGCGCTGCGCGCGGTGCGGGACCTGTCGCCGGCCGTGCCGGTGGCGGCCGGCAACGTGGTGACCGCCGGGGGCGTCGCCGACCTGGTCGCGGCCGGCGCCGACATCGTCAAGGTCGGCGTCGGGCCCGGGGCCATGTGCACCACCCGGATGATGACCGGCGTCGGGCGGCCCCAGTTCAGCGCGATCCTGGACTGCTCGGCTGAGGCCAGGCGGCTCGGCGCCCACGTGTGGGCGGACGGGGGCGTCCGGTATCCGAGGGACGTCGCCCTGGCGCTGGCGGCCGGGGCGTCCAACGTCATGATCGGGTCCTGGTTCGCCGGCACCTGCGAGTCGCCCGGCGACGTGTTCCGCGACGCCGACGGCCGGCTGTACAAGGAGAGCTTCGGCATGGCCTCGGCCCGGGCGGTGCGGCTGCGCGCGTCCGCCGACTCGCCGTTCGACCGGGCGCGCAAGGAACTGTTCGAGGAGGGCATCTCGAGTTCGCGGATGTACCTGGACGCCCAGCGTCCCGGGGTCGAGGACCTGATCGACTCGATCACGGCCGGCCTGCGCAGCGCCTGCACCTACGCGGGCGCCACCGACCTGGACGAACTGCACGAGCGGGCCGTCATCGGGGTGCAGAGCGCGGCGGGCTACACCGAGGGGATGCCGCTGCCGTCGGGCTGGTAGCCACAGCCGTCGGGCTGGTAGGCACAGCCGTCGGGCTGGTAGGCACAGCCGTCCGGCTGGTAGGCACGGCCGTCGGCTGGTAGGCACAGCCGTCAGCCACCTGGCACCCGATGACCCGGCACCGGGCGTTCTCGCCGTTGCGGACGACCCGGGCGTCGTTGCCTTATTTTTGACATGTCTTGACATGGCTTAGCATGATAGAAAGAAGCTCTCCCCCAGCGACGTAGAGGAGAGCCAGTGAGGGATCAGACGGCGGGCGTGCC
>JASIJN010000398.1 GCA_030050125.1 Streptosporangiaceae bacterium
CCGACGATGTCACTATCTTTGAGGCTTTAGAATCTGAGGTCCGAATTTACTGTCGAAAGTTTCCGATCGTCTTCGACCGCGCCCAGGGCGCCGAATTACACGCCGCGGACGGCCGGACATTCATCGACTTCTTCTGCGGTGCGGGCAGCCTCAACTACGGGCACAACCACCCCTACATCAAGCGCCAGCTCATTGACTACCTGGCGTCGGACGGGATCACCAACGGCCTGGACCTGTACACCACGGCGAAGCGCGATTTCCTCACCCGGTTCCGGGAAGTCGTGCTCACTCCGCGAAACTTAGACTACAAGGTTCAGTTTTGTGGCCCGACGGGCGCCAACGCGATCGAGGCCGCGATCAAACTGGCGCGCAAGGCGACCGGCCGGCCTGGAATCGTGTCGTTCTCCGGTTCCTTTCACGGCATGTCTCACGGCGCGCTCTCCGTCACGGGCGCTAGTCATGCGCGCTCGGCCGGCGCGACGGGACCATCCAGCGTAACCTTTGTGCCGTTCGCTGATGGTCCGTCCGGGCCGTTCGACTCTGTCGGATACCTGGCCCGCATGCTCGACGACCCTTCGTCCGGCCTGGATCTTCCCGCCGGGATCATCGTCGAGCCCTTACAGATGGAGGGGGGCGTGTATCCGGCTCCGGCCGGATGGCTGCAGCAACTTCGATCGCTCACTAGCCGACTTGGAATCCTGTTGATCTGCGACGAGATCCAAGTCGGGTGCGGCCGGGCGGGTACATTCTTCTGTTTCGAGGACGCACGGATCGTCCCCGATATCGTTACGCTATCTAAATCTATCAGCGGCTATGGGCTGCCCATGTCGCTCGCACTTCTCCAGCGTGATCTGGATGTGTGGGAGCCCGGGGAGCATACCGGGACGTTTCGCGGCAACCAGCTAGCCTTCGTTGCCGCCGCCGCAGCCCTGGAGTTGTGGCAGCAGCCTGACTTTGGCAACGGCTTAGCCGCGGCCGCGCGTAGCCTGGATCGCTTCGGAAGGGAGATCTCCGAACTCGACCCGCGGATTATCGTCCGCGGCAGAGGCATGGTGCTCGGCATCGACCTGCGCCAAGCGGGCGGTGCCAGTCGGGCGGAAGCCGTTCAGCAACAGTGCTTCAACGATGGTTTGATCGTCGAGTTGTGCGGTCGCGGTGACGAGGTTGTGAAGGTGATGCCACCGCTTACTATCGACCCGGACCGACTCGAGCGCGGACTCCAGGTACTGCACCGTGCTGTGGTCGGCCCAGTCCGCACGGAGCCAGCTGGCATGTCGACGGCCTGATACACGGCGGTCAGGTGAGGCCGGCCGGATGACTTCATCCCTCTCCGACAGCACCGGGGACGTTCGGCGTCCCGTCGCGGGATCATCGCCGCTGCTGGTCCTGGCCTCCATGAGCACCCTTCAAGTCGGAGTGGCGTTCTCGCGTGACCTGTTCGCCTCACTCGGGGTCGCCGGGACGACGATGCTGCGGCTGGCCTTCGCCGCGCTGGTCCTGCTCGTCGTCACTCGGCCCAGGTTGCGCGACAAGACGCCGCGCCAGTTGGCCGTGGTGGCTGCCCTGGGCATCGTCTCTGGCGCTCAGTCGCTGCTGTTCGCCGCCGCGATAGCCCGCATTCCGCTGGCGCTGGCCTCGACGATTGACTTTCTCGGCCCGTTCGGTGTGGCGCTGGCGCGCTCCCGGCGGGCGCTCGACGCCGTCTGGGCAGTGATCGCGACCAGCGGTGTGGTCATGATCACCTGGGTCGGGATAGGGGGGGCGACGGGTGGGCTGGACCCGGCCGGGCTGGGCTTCGCGGCTGGCGCGGCGATGTCCTGGGCCGGTTATATCGTCCTGACCAGCAAGGTGGGAGTGGCGTTCAAAGGGTTCCAAGGGCTAGCGATCTCGATGACCGTGGCGGCGCTGGCCGTCGCGCCGTTCGGCGTCCGAGAAGCGTGGCGCGGCCTGGTCGGCAGCCGAGCGCCGCTGCTGCTCCTGTTGGCGACCGCGGGGGTCGCGATGATGGTGCCCGCGATTCCCTATCTGCTGGAGATGGAGGCGCTGCGCCGGCTTTCTGAGCACGCCTTCAGCATCTTGATGAGCCTGGAACCCAGCATCGCCGTGTTAGTCGGGCTGGTGGTCCTTGGGCAGGCGTTAAACCCGGCTCAGCTGGCCGGCATTGGCTGCGTGGTCGCGGCCAGCGTGGCCGCGACCCTGGCCGACCGCGGTCGGGACGGGTCCCCGGCCGTCGGCGGGACCAGCCGATCGCGACAGGGAGGGTAGACGACGTCCCTCATGGCTCGTCGGCTCGCCCCGCCAGGCGCCGGCCGCTCAGCCCGGCGCGCAGCCATGCCCCTGACCCTGGCAGCAGCCGCATGGCCCGGATTATCAAACACTCACTGAACACCGGGTGCATCCTTCATTCCGCCGGTTTCCGCGTGGTGATCAACCTTCTGGATCAACGGCCGCGCAGGCACTATCGTCCGAAACATGGTGGCCTCCATCCGTTCCGGCACAAGGGTTCGAGGCCATCGGTCCAGCTCGCCCGGTCCAAGATCATGCACGATCAGGCCGGGATTTTTCTGGTCGAAGTTAGCTAAGGAACGCTGATGCGGACATCTCGCGCAAGCCACATATTGCCGGGAAGCGCGTGGGCATTATCGCCGCACATGCTCGTCAGAAGCGCCGGATTTCCCGCCGACGGAGTCCTGCAGCTCGCCGACCAGGGGCTTGCGGAGTCCGCCGACCGGCTAACGTCAGACTTGGGCTCCGCCCAAGCACGACAGGAGTCATTTGCGGCCGACTGGAAGGCGGCCGCAGACGTGCTTTCTGGCAACATACGAGCAATAGCCGAGTCCCCGCGTTTCCGGCTCGCGGTATCCTGGCAGAATCCGGCCGTCCTCGACACCGGAATCAAACCGCTATTGCGCAAAACACCGAATAGTGGCCGGGACCGCAAGTTCAGGAGCCACGAGCGTTTAGTCGCAAGCTATTGGCAGCGGTATTGCGTCAAGAATGATACCATCGGTTTCTTCGGGCCCCTCGCATGGTCAAGGATGACACCACAGACGAGGATCACGCCGGGCCCCGATCTCGTGAGCCGGGCGAGAGTCCATTTTGAAACCTGGGCCATCGACGCGCTTGCCGCCACCATCCAGAGCGAGATCGATCTTTATCCATGGCTGATGCCCAGAAGGAGCCCTCTCGTCCAAGTCGTGCGCGGCGCCGTCATCGAACCCGGCGGCACCGAGGTCCCCGAAGACTCTCCCGCCTCCACGGCGCTCCTCCTCGCGGACGGGACGTTGCTGGCCCGGGATCTCGTGGCGCGGCTGATGGGCCGCCACCCCGGCCTGGACGCCGACCAGGCTGACGAACTACTGCGGACGCTGCGCGATCGACGGCTGCTCATCTGGCGGTTGGAAGTGCCGTCGTCCGTCTACCCGGAAGCCGAGCTCGAGAAGATACTCCTGCGAGTGGAATCGCAGCAGGCACGGGCGAGCGCGCTCGCGAAACTCCGGCCGCTCTGCGCGGCCCGTGCACGCCTCGAGCGAGTCTGGTCGGACACCAGCGAGATATCTGCCGCGCTCGGCACCGTCAGCAGCGTCTTCCGCGAGCGCACTGGCAAGGCCAGCACCAGGCATCACGGGCATAGCTACAGCGGCCGGACCCTGACGTACCTTGAATGCGAGCGCGACATATCCCTCGAGCTCGGCCCGGATTTTCGGGCGGCGCTGGCGCCGGTGACACTGATTCTCGACAGCGCGCGGTGGCTGACCTGGACGATCAGGGAATCTCTGACGCCTCACGTCCTCGAGGCGTATGACCGAGCGCGCCGAGCCCGGCCAGGTACGGTCACGGCCACCGCCCTGTGGACGCAGTGCTCGCCGATCATCAGGCGCACCCTCGGCCAGATCGTCGAGGCCGCCCTCGACGGCTACCGCAAACGCCTGTCTGCCTGCCTTTCCTGGCCTGCGGGTGCCCGCAGCGTGAGCTTCTCCCTCGAGGAGCTCCGGCCGTCCTTTGCGGCGAGCTTCCCCGCCCCGCACAGCGGATGGGCCGAGGCGCGGTGGTGCAGTCCCGACATCATGATCGCCTCCCGCTCCGTAGCGGACCTGGAGCGCAACGACTTCTTCCTGGTTCTCGGCGAGATTCATGTGGCGATCAACAGCTGCGACTACAACACCGCGGTCCAGAGCGCGCCCGACCAGGAAGACCTGCTGCGATTCGTCAACGCGGTATGTCCCGATCCGCGGCTTCTCCCGCTCCTGCCGAAGGAGAGCCCGCCGCGCCTTACGGTGCGCACGCACCCCGCTCTTGTCCGCCCTGATGACTACCGCGTCGCGCTGACCCCCCAGATACCTCTGGCAACATCGGGTCGTTTCGTATCCGGCGGCGACCTGATCGTCTCGCCACGGCATCCCGGTGAGCTGACGGTGACGCTGGGCCGGCACGAGTTCGACGTCATGGACCTGTTTTCCGAGCCCGTCAAGGCCGCGCTGCTCGAGAGATTCCGCCTTTTCACCGACCGTTACGTGCCGCGGATCACCGTCGACCGGCTCGTGCTGGCGAGGGAGAGGTGGACGTTCACGCCCTCCGGCCTCGCGTTCGCTAACGAGAAGACCGAGCCCGGCAGGTTCGTCGCGGCCCGGCGCTGGGCCCTCGGCACCGGTCTGCCCAGGCATGTCTACGTAAAGCTCCCGACCGAGGTAAAGCCTTTCTACGTTGACTTCGCGAGCCCGGTTTGCATCGAGATCCTGGCAACGGCCGTTCGGCGTGTTATGCGGACGGAGGCCGGCGGCGCGGATAGCCCGTGCGTCACGGTAAGCGAGATGCTTCCCGACCACTCCCAGCTATGGCTGGCGGATGGCAACGACAAGCGCTTTACCTCGGAATTCCGCATCGCGGCGTTTGATATGTCCGGCCGGGTGAACCGAAGGGTGCGTTCGGATGACGGAACTTGACGCGGGTGCCAGCGCTGCTCTGCCGTCAGATGGCGCGCCTCTCGGCTGGAGATGGTGGCCCGAGGTTCTGCTGAGAGGCGCGGGATTTCCCGCGCAGGGGGCGCTTGACCTGGTGTCGCCCCGGCTCGCGGAACTCGCGGACGGGCTGCGGCCCGACGAGATGGATGGCGGGCAGGCGTGGGGCAGGTACGTCGAGGAGTTTCATCAGACGGCCAGGCACCTGGTGTCTGTGATGCAGGAGATAGCCCAGCAGGAGGACTTCCGCAGGGCACTCGCGTGGCAGAACCCCGACCTGTTGGCGACGGCCCTCGGCCCGCTGCTGCGCTGGACCGACTCCCAGACGCGGGGTAGCAAGCACCGTCAGCACGAGGAAGCCGTTGCCTCGTACTGGCACCGCTATTGCGCGAAGAACGACTCGATCGGCTTCTTCGGGCCGGTGGCGTGGGGCAGGCTGGACTTCGGTCAGCCGACCCGGGTGTCCGTCGGCCAAACCCTCGTCGCAGTGACCAACGTGTTCTTCGAGCCGTGGGCCATCACGCGGGTGGCACAAGCCTTCGAGCGGGAGCCCGGCATGCGCGCCTGGCTGAAGCCGCGGCGGATGGGCTATCTGGTACTTGCCGGGGACGGCGTTCTATCGCCGCTCGGTGAGATCAAACTGTCCCGCCTGGAGACCGAAGTGCTGGGGGTTTGCGACGGCACGGTGGCCGCCAGGGACGTGGCTGCCCGCATTAGCGAGCAGCACCCCGATCAGCCCTGCAGCGAGGACGACGTCGAGCGCGTTATCTCCTCGCTCGAGAAGCGCAGGCTTCTGACTTGCAAGATCGACATACCGATCACCGTGCACCCCGAGGAGGACCTGCGGGAGTTCCTGCTCGGGGTGAGCGACGATGCCCTGCGCGGGTCCTGCGTCGCCAAGCTCGATCTACTGGAGAGCGGCATCGGCGTGATCAGCGAGAGTGCGGCCGAATCCGAGCGTCTCGCCCAGGCCATCGCGAAGCTCGGCGAGACGTTCTCCGCGGTCACCGGTGAAGAGCCGACCCGGCGTAAGGGCCAGGCCTATGCCGGCCGCGGGCTGGTCTACTCCGACTGCCGGCGTGACGTCGAGTTCGTTCTCGGCCACGAATTCCGGGACGGACTGGCGGCGCTGGAACTGCTCGCCGAGAGCGGGCGCTGGGTCTGCTGGCATGTGGGGGAGGATGTGCGCGAGATACTCGGCGCCGTGTTCCGGGACAGCCAACGGCCGCACGGCGTGCCGCTGGCGACGTTCCTCTTCAAGGCCGAGCAGCGGCTGCGCACATCCCTTCCCGCCGTGCTCGAGCGCGTGACGTCGGGCCTGGTCGAGCGCTGGGAAGAGATCATCCAGGTAGCACCGGCCGAGTCTCGCCTGACTCGCCGGTACGAGGACGTCGCTCCCCTCGTCCGCGAGGCGTTCAAGGTGCCAGGATCCGGCTGGGAAGGCGCTCGCTACATGAGCCATGACGTCATGGTCGCCGCCGACCGCGGACCCATGCTGGTCCTCGGCGAAATGCATATGGCTATCAACGCCATGCGCCACTACTGTTTCGTCAGCCAGCACCCGGCTTCGGCCAGGCTATTCGACTGCCTGGACCAGGATCTGCCCCGGCCGCGAGTCTTTCCGACTCTTCCGCGGGAAAGCCTGCCGCGGCTCACCATTCGCACGCATCCCGCCCTGATACGCCCGGAAGACTACATGATCGAGCACTTCTACCGCACGGCAGAAATCGGCCGGGAACATCTGTTCATGAGTTCCCAGTTGCGGGTGACGGAGCAGGCGGGGAACCTCTCGGTCACCTGTCCGGACGGCATGGTGTTCGACGTGCTCGATGTCTTCGGCGAAGTCCTGATGGACGCCGTGATCGATTGCTTCAGGATGTTCCGGATACGGCCCCACACGCCGCGTGTCGCCATCGGCTCGCTGGTGATCAGCCGCGAGCAGTGGCGTTTCCTGGCGGACGACCTGCCATTCCCGGCGGTGACGGATGAGGCGAGGCGGTTCGCCCTGGCCCGGGCATGGTGGCGCGATCAGGCGCTTCCGCGCCAGGTATTCGCAAGGACGGGCCGCGGCGAGAAGCCGGTTTTGGTCGACTTCGCCAGCCCGGTCTGCGTCACGATCCTTTCGAGGATAGTGCGCAGGCTCAACGATTCACCTGAGCACATGCGGTGGATAACCATGCAGGAGATGCTGCCCGCAGTCAGTCAACTGTGGCTGAGGGACGCTGAACAACGCGAATACACGTCTGAATTTCGTCTAGCGGCGTTCGATCTTCGTGGCTGACATCCCTGACCCAGCCGGGCCGGCGTGCGCCGGACCTACCGGCCCAGCCGCCCGGCAGGCCTCACAGGCCTCTCGGGTGAGGTCGCGCCACGGCTGGAGCGAGGCCGGCCGCATCCTCGGCCGAGCATGGCGCTTGACCGACCCGACGGGCCGCGGCGATCATCTTATGGAGTGCCGTGAGTGCCATGCGTCCTGAACGCGCTACCGGTCGAGATGCAAGGTGGTGTTCTAGACATATGTCAGCCGACGCGCTCGAGAAAGTAATCTTGGAAGTGTTCCGGCAGATCTTGAGGAATCCGGGGGTTACGCCAGAGTCAGATTTCTTTGAGTTTGGAGGTGACTCGAATACGGCGATCGACGCGGTATCTGAGATCTCGGATCACACGGGCGTCGACGTGGACATGGCGACCATATTCTTCTACCCGACCCCCCGGGAGCTGTCGGCCGCGTTGGCCGGGACAGCTCAGGGGTAGGTGACGGGTCGCTTGCCGCCGGGGATCGCTCCCGGGCGGGGAGGTCAAGCCGGCCCGAGCAACCTGCTCTTTATGTCAGTCCAGAGCGCATCGGCCAGTGACCGCGAGTACAGATCCGCGTCGTAGCTGAGATGCCCGGTGACGCGATCAGATGTCCTCCAGAGCGTCAGCTCGAAGTCGATGCTGGCCGTCCCGTTGTGCAGGGGGATCGCGGTCATCTCGATGCCGGCCAGGCAATAGGCGATGCCGGGCCGGGATTGCATGTTGAGGCAGAAGGCGTACGGCTTCACATCTGTGGACCCATAGAGTTCCCGCGCCAGTAATCCCACAGGCACTCTCGGGTAGCGCAGAGCGGCGGCGCTGACCCACTTGGCGTACTCCAGCCGATCGTGATCCGTGCCTCGACGGCTGATGTCGGTCATCGCCATGGGCAGCATGTTGGAGAAGTACCCGATCAGGGGACGCAGCCGGCGCTTTGTCCGGTTGTGGAACGGCACACCGATAATGACCTCGTCGGTGGCTCCGTGCTCGCCGAGAGTCGCCCCGGCCGCGTCGAGCATTAACGTGAAGGCCGTGCAGCGCGACGCGCGAGCGCGCTGGTCCATATGTGCTGTCGCGGATGCGTCGAGCAACGCGTCCAGCCGGGCGCCCCGCGGCTCGGCCCCGTCGGCCCGCTCTCCGGCCCTGGGCAGGCGGAGTTCTGGCAGGGCGGCAGGTAGCAGCTTTCGCCAGTGCGCCAGGATGTCCTTGAACTCCCCGGTGCCCGACACGCGCCGCTCCTCGCGGCAGTAATCGCTGTAGGTGTACTGCAGCGGGGCGAGCGAGGGGTCGTGACCGGATACCGCCCGTCCGTAGGCGTCTCCCAGGTCGCCCAGGAAGACGAACAGAGACCAGCCGTCAACAACGATGTGATGGAATACGAATCCCAGGACGTGATCGCCGTCAGGGAGCCGCATGAGGCTGATACGCCACAGCGGCAGCGCATCCAACGGGATCTGAGGGATCGCATCGGCCCTGATGAAGTCGACAGCCTCCCGCTCGCTGGCTACCTCGATCAGCTCCGTGCCGCAGCAGAAGACGTCGGAGACGAGCTGGACCGGCTCCCGGTCGAAGACCATCCTCGTGCGCAGCGGCTCATGCCTGGCCACCACGGCAGCCAGCGCCCGGCTGAAGGCATCGACGTCGAGGCGGCCGTGCAGCCTGACGGCGCCGTAGACGTTCTCGCGCGCTGACGTCGTGGCCTGCTCGGCGTGCCAGATCTCCAGCTGCGACGGTGCCATCGGCACCTTGCGCTCTGTCATTCCAGCCCTTCACTGTCATTCCAGCCCTTCACTTCGCTCAAACCTGCGCCGGATGCCGGCCGAGGTTCTTGCGGGTTCGGTCGTAGCGCTGCGAGCGGATCAGGGCTGGATGTTCTCCAGGTCCTCCAGCAGGCCTGGGTGACTTGGCTGCCAGCCGAGTGCCTGCCGGGTGTGGGCGCTCGATGAGGGCTGGTCGGTCGCGAAGATCGGGCCGAGCAGGCCGAAGGTCTCCTGCGGCATCGATTCGACCGGGAGCCCCAGCCGTCTGCCGATGACCGTGGCGATGTCGCGCACGGCGTCGCCCTGGTCACCGACGGCGTGCCACGCGGTTCCGGCCGGCGCCTTCTCCAGCACCAGCCGGAAGAGGACGGCCGCGTCGAGCGCGTGCACGGCCGGCCAGCGCTGGGCGCCATCGCCCGGATAGCCCGACACCCCGCTGCGGCGTGCCATCTCGGTCAGCAGGCCGGCGAATCCGCCCCTTCCTTCGTTGTGGACCGTGCGCGGCATGCGGACGGCGGCGCTGCGGACCCCCCGCGAGGCCAGGTCCAGGACCGCCGTCACAGAGCGGCTGCGGCCGCCGACCGGCCCGTCGGTCGGCAGCGGGTCGGCCTCGGTGGAGGCGCGGCCCGGGACGTAGGGCGTGCCCGAGACCGTGATGAGGGGGCGGCCGGTGTCGGCGAGTTCCTCGCCCAGGGCCGCGAGCGCGGCGCCCTCCTCGGCGACCGCCGCACCGAGGGCGGCGGGGCTGCTGAAGTTGTTGGCGAAGGCCAGGTGGATCACCCCGTCAGCGTTCGCGGCGCCGGCGCGGAGCGCGCCGAGGTCGGCGAGGTCGCCGCGCATGGCCTGCGCGCCGGCGGCACCAAGAGCCGTCGCGGACGAGTCGGAACGAGCTAGAGCGAGGACGCTGTGGCCATGGCCGAGTAGCTCGGCGACGACGGCGGAGCCGATCAGCCCGGTGCCGCCGGTGACGAAGACCTGCACGAGGTTCTCCTCAGAAGTGATGGGATTCTTGTCCCATCACTGTAGCAGGGCGATGGGACAAAGGTCGCATCACCTAGGATGGGCTCATGGCCCGATGGGAACCTGGCGCGCGGGAGAGGATGGTCCTGGCGGCCGTGGACCTGTTCACCGAGCAGGGATACGACGCCACGACGGTCGCGCAGATCGCTGAGCGCGCCGGGGTCACGAAGAGCACGTTCTTCCGGCACTTCCCCGACAAGCGCGAGCTCCTCGTGGCGGGGCAAGAGGTGTTGAGCCGGCTGCTGGCCGAGGGGATCGCGGAGGCGCCGCAGACCGCCAGCCCGCTGGAGGCGGTCGCGGCCGGGCTCGAGCGGGCGTCCAGCGCGATGGGCCCGATGAACCGCGAGCTCGGCCCCCGCCTGAAGGCAGCCATCGCCGCCAGCGCCGAGCTACAGGAGCGCGATGCCCTCAAGAGCGTGGGCCTCGCGGCGGCAATGACCAGTGCTCTCCAGGCACGGGGCGTGCCGGACCCGATCGCGCACCTTGCGGGCGAGATCGGCGTCCTCGCGTTCAAGCGGGGCTACTCCGAATGGCTGGAGGCCGACGACGACACCGCGGGCGGACTCGTGCCTTACACCGCCGCCGCCCTGCAAGACCTCCGGGCAGCGAGTGCGTCGCTCAGCTGAGTCGAGCCTGTTCCAGCGCGGCCAGTGTTTCCTCGCGGATCTGCTCCGCCGTTCGGCCCTCGGCCCACGTTTCCCAGAGAGTGTCGATGCGGCGGCTGATTCCCTCAACGGCGAGATGGTCGCTGACGATGGCGTTCATGGCCATCGTCTGCCCGTCGAGTTCATAGGGGAGGAAGACCCACGCTGACCCCTGGCTGGCGGGCTGGCCGTGCGGGCTTCGCATGACTATCCAGGACGCGCCGAGGGGCAATGCCTGACTGAGCTGGTCATCGGTCAGGATCAGCACCTGGAAGTTGCGGAAGCCGCGGATCAGCTCGATCGTCGCCTGAATGTAGGCAGCGGCCTGTTCCTCGGTCAGGACATTGTCGGCAAGGCGTTCCATCGTGTACTGGCCGTGCTTGACCAGATCGTCGAGCGCCTCGCGGGTCACCACGTTGCGGTACCGGTATCCGTTCTCGAGGTTACGGATCATCGAAGCGCGCCTCGCCCGGTACAGGTTGAGCCGGCGGCGCAGTTCGCTGCCTGCCGGGGCCGGCCGGTGCCCCCGGCGGCGGATCTGCCCGGCGACCAGCTGTGACCGCACGTCGTAGGACATGGTGTTGAGCGGGAGCATGCGCTGGATGGAGTCCCGTCCGGCCGGGGCGTCCCAGGCACGGGTGAGTTGCTCTTCCCAGGGTTCGGCCAGCGTGCTGAACGTGCCGCCGGGCAAGACGGTGACCCACGAGAATAGCTCAGCGCCGGGCGCGGCAAGCCAGGACGCATAGTCCCCGGCCCATCCCTGCGGCGGTCCGGCGTCCGCCCCAGCGCCGGGTGCCGCCACCTGAACAGCGGCTACGCCTTGCCGCCCGTTGCTGATGACCGGGACGAGCATGCTCGCGGTCGGGCTGCCGGAACCCGCGATCAGATCGGGGCCGCTGGCGGAAGCCGGAACCAGGGTCAGGGAGTACCTGCTCAGGTACGGGTGGGAGCGGGCCGGCGGCACGCTGTACCTGGCGGCCAGCGGCAGCGCCTCTGCGAGCACAGCAAGATGCGCCTCGGGATCGTCGTGCACGGCCAGCACATGGCGCAGTTCGCCGCCCCCGTCGAGGACTGCCCGGATTCCCTTGCCCAGGATGCCGCCCAGGATGCCGTCCTGGGGCGGCGCGGCACGTAGCGCCCGGGCAAGCGGCCCGACCGTCGTCAGCACCACGGCCTGGTGTTCCCCGGCAGTCGCGAGACCGGCTAGTTCCCTTCGCGCCCAGTCGAGCAGTTCGGTCGGCGGTGCGTGCGCGCCGACCTGAGCCGCAGGCTCCGCTGTCGGCGTCGTCGGTCCCGCTCTGTCGCTGACCTGCGATACGGCGTGGAGCGTGGGACCGACCCCGTGCCTGGTCCTTGGAAGCGTGGCGACGTGCCGCCAGGTATCTCGGATGTCGAACCCGCACAGCATCGCCATGCACCTGACCAGGCTCGGCGACGGCCCGTACGTCCCTGCTTCGATGTTTGCCAGGTGAGACCTGCTGAGTCCTTCCCCAGAGTCCCTGACGGCGTCAGCCAGCTGCTCCTGGGTGAATCCGAGCAGGTCACGATGCCGTTTGACCCACGCACCCTGAAACTGATCGCGCTCCACGAGCCATCGTTCCTGACACGTTGTTTGCATGTGATTGTGCTTGTCTTGAAAACATTCTCAAGCACCCGTCATGGTATGGCCATGAGCGATCAGCTACAAGAGGCCCGTGCCATTGGTTCGCGGGACTGGCCGGACTGCAGGCCGGCGTTCGGCCCGGCCCTCACGGCCCGCACCCGGCATCGGTTGGCGCGCCTCATCCGACGATCGGAGGCCTCATCGGGGCGGCTGGCTGAGGAGTACATCGGCCCGGCCGTCTTCTGCCTCTGCGTCCTCGGGTGGCTCGGGAGCGGGTTCGGCCTCGGGTGGCTCGTCGGCATGGCGCTCTCGGCCGTCTCCGCCGTCGTCGTGCAGCGCAAGGTGACATCGGGTGAGCTCAAGCGTTACCGCGGCCAGTTCGTGGCGCCCCGTTGCCTGGACGCCGAATCCCGCCGAGTGCTCTGGCGCGCTCAGCGGGCAATCGACATGATCCTGAGGTCGGCGGTGTACGCGGACAGCTCGCTGAGCCACATCACCGGGGCGGCAGAGCTGAGGCGGCACGAATGGGAAATCGCCACACAGCTTCTCGAAATCACAAAGCTTCGCAATGTACACGCTTCAAACAGTGCTAAGAAGGCGCCGGGGGCCAGCACGGCAAGGGTGCTCGATTCTCACCTTCTCGCACTGCGAGTAGCGCAAGAGGCCACCATCACCAGGGTCACTGAACTGGAGCGTTACGCCGAACAGGTGATGGCGGTCGATGCCGCCCAGCAAGACTGGGATAATGCCCAGAGGCTTTCGGCGATCAACGACGAATACCTCCAGCTCGTTGCCCGCACGGCAGCCGATGAACATGCGATCCGCGAAATCGCCAGCTACAGGGAAGAGGCGGTCATAGCGGAGGAAGTGTTCCGCGACAGCTTTAACCAGGCAACGCTGGCCGCGGAGGCCCTGTCCTTCCCGGTAGCGTGCCGTCATGCGCAGGGACCTGACCATGGATGACCTCGGCGACCTGGTGGAACTCCCGTTGCTGGCGGTGCTGGCCACTTACCGGCGCGATGGCACCGTGCTGCTGTCTCCGGTGTGGCATGAATGGCGCGACGGCTGCTTTCAGGTCGTCACCGGCAGCCACGACGTGAAGGCGGCACATCTGCGGCGTGATGCCCGAGCCAGCATCGTGGTCTGCGAGCACGCCCCGCCTTACCGCGGAGTCGAGGTGCGCTGCCGCGCCCGGCTCGCCACCGGGGCCGCCGGCGATGCGGTACGGCGCATCGCCACCCGCTATCTCGGTCCCGGGGCCGGAGCCGCATACGCCGAGAGCGCCGGCGACGATTGTCTTATCCGCCTGGAACCGGGCGATCTTCGGGCCTGGGACTTCGCCGACGAGTACTCCTGAGGCGCCGGGACCGGCCACGATCGTTGCGGTCCGGTCATCGGCCGCGGCCGCGATCGTCCAATGCGCGCAGGGCCTCGGCGAACGGCCGCTCCAGCCAGGCGAGGTGGTCGGCCTCGCCGTGATGGTGCGTCGTGAGCTGGTCGGACCTGCGGACCGCGGTGTGCCGAACGTATTCACGGGCACCCTCGACAAGCGTCCGGATATAGCGGATGCCTTCGGGATCGGTCATCGTCCAGTCGCCGCCGCAGGCGACGTAGACCGGCGAGGTGTGCGCGAAAACCCGGCGACCCCATTCATCGAGGTGGTAAGCGACGCCGAACGCCCGGCAGGCAATCCACGAGTTCGCGTCGACCGGCAATTCTTCGGTGATCTCGGCACGCCGTCCGCCGTCCGCTTCCGCCCTCGCGACGACCTGGCCGTTACGCACCACTTCGAGCGAACGGAGCGGGAAGATGCTGCGCACCGTGGCATGGACACTGACCGTTCCGGGGCCGGATAGCTCGACGGTATCGCCCGGCTCGCGCCCCTCGACCGACAGCGTCACCAGCGGCCCGCCGGAAAGGAAGGTACGACCCGACCGCACCGCCCGGCACCAGGCCTCATAGCTGAACTCCTCGTCCAGCCGCGCGTACGTGCGATACAGGCCCACCGGCACGGCGCTCGACATCTTATCCGTGCCGCCGACGAGCGGCAGGCGGTAGCCGCTGTTCAGATACCGGTAGTATTCGATCATCGCGTCGTCGGAATGGGCCAGCATCTCGACGGCGTCGGCTCGGCCGGTGGCGACCAGAACGGCTGGCTCGCCGTTCGGATTCGGGAAGTGCGCCGCGACCACGGTGCCCCCTTGGGCGTGCGTCCGGTCGGCCCAGTCGCTCAGCGTCGCGTCCAGCGCGCCGCCGAGCTCGGCCTCGTCCGGACCATCGCTGCACCACGGCATGACCGGTTCTGTCAGACCCCACAGGACCATGTGGCCGAGCGCGTGCTGCCGGTTTTCCTGGCCGACATATGTTATGTAACCGCCGCCGTCGATAACACCGCCGTCGATAACGCTGGGCCGGCCGGAGAAATCCTCGGTATTGGTGAACAGCGCGCCCCACTGCGTCTGCAGCAGATTGACGACACGCAAATCCTCGCCCCTCTGCTCGAGCTGAGCGCCCGGGGTCGACAGGAAATGTACGTGCGAGTCGCCGGACCACCACCCTTCCGAAGCCATGTCAGCGACGCGCCTGATCCGCACCGTCAGGTCTCGCTGACCTGGCTCGATCCGCACGGTCTGCCGGAGCGGCTCGTACTCGAACCCCCGTGCGACCTCCACGACGACCTCGCCTCGTGGCAGCCATCCCTGGCAGGTGCCGTCGATATACGCGTAGCTGCGCTGACCCAGCCGGACGTCACCGCCGACGTCGTAATGCCAGCTGCCGAGATTCTGCGTCACGTGGTTGTGGTGGCCGTGCGGCTGGTAGGGGATTCCCTCGGCCGAACGGAAATGGACCCGGCACGGCACCGGCCGCCCGGTCGCGTCGTCGACGACGCTGACATGCACCCAGTTGCGGCCGTCTTCCACCAGTTCCAGCGAGACCTGGCCAGCGTCCGCTCGCCCGTCACGTTCCACGTCGCCCCAGCGCACCCGGCCGAGCTCGTCGTCGCCCCGCCGGACCGCGACGGTGGCCGACGGCAGCGCGGCGATCGACGTATACGCGGGCTTTCCTTCGGTCGCTCCCCAGCCGGCCCGGTCGTCCTCGCCGGACAGGGGCTGCGGATAGGCCGCCACACCTCGGTCCACCTCGACATCGAGGACGCCGTTCCGCCCGTCCTTCGCTACCAGCCGCACCGGGCGCGCCGGCGCGCGGACGAACGGGTACTCGTCATCATCGCTGGTCGTGACGCCGGCGACGACGAATCGCCCGCCGCGCGGGATGAACTCGATCCGTTCGACCGGTCGCTGCGGATGAGGATTCTCCCAGCACCACAGGTAGTATCCGGCCGGCCACCCCATGTCGTACTCCGCCAGGCGGGCCCCGGCGTCGGCCCATTTGCCCTCGAAGCGCGGCATGTTGTGGTCGAGGGTGTCGGTGACCGCGAGGAACGGCAGACGGCCCCACCCCGGCGGCACGACCTGGATTTCGAATCGCTCGCGGATGGGCGCGGTGACGACCTCGCCGCCGGCGAGGTGAAACGCGTACTCCGCCACGGTCTGCCCGACGCCATGACCGGCTGGCGCGCCCGGGTCGAGCAGCCGGTGCGCGACGATCACCCGCCGGGCAAGCCGGCCGACGCCGACCGACGTCGGGGCGCCGGGCAGCAGGAAGCACCGCTCCGCAGACGGCGGGTCGGACCCGATCAGGAACGGCAGGCCACGCAGGTCCACCCGCCCGAGCGGAACATCACCCGGCTCATCCCCAAGAACCTCCACGCCGGCGTTGCAGGCAGCGGACAGGTCTATTGGCTCATAGCCCGGCATGCGTCCGATCGTAGGGCGCGCGGCCGGGTCGATCCCAGTCGATTTCGCTGGGCCTGGTCAGGTACGGGGCCGGGGTTCGCGCCACATGCGCCAGATGGTGGGCCCCTGGCCCAGGGCCCGCAGTTCGCCGACGACGCGAAAGCCATTGCGCTCATACAGGGACAGGTTGCGCTCGTTGGATGATTCGAGGTAGGCCGGAACGCCATCGGTGTCCAGGCCGGTCAGGACCTCCCGCAGCATCTGAGTGCCCAGCCCCTCGCCCTGCCGGCCGCGGCGGGTCCCGAGGTAGCCGAGGTACCAGTGTCCCGGGGACTGCCCGGCGTGCAGGCGTTCGATCTGCATTTGCGTGCGCAGCGCGCGGAGCAGGTGGCGGCGGAAGGCCAGCCCGTTGGGCGCCGCCTCCAGGAAGACCTGGCTGAGCGGCATCGCCCAGGCCCCGGGCGTGGCCCACAGCGCGGCGGCCGAGCCGTCGCCGGTGAGGTAACACGGCTTGCCCCGGCGCAGGTAACTGCGGCTCATGCTGGTGAAGAACGTGCGCAGGCGGTTGTCCCGGCCACGCGCCTGCGGCGGGATCAGCCAGGCGAAGACCGGGTCCTCGGCAAAGGCGTCGGCCAGCACCTCGCCGAGCAGGGCTGCCTCGTGGCGCCGGGCGGCGCGGACGGCCTGCGAGCCTTCGCGGGGGGACGCCGTTTCCCGGGTCATGGGCTCCTCCTTTGCCAGGCCAGACGAGCAGTCTCTCCTCCGGGCCGTCTGCAGGCAAGCCCGGGCCATGCGTGCGCCGAGTACCGTGGCAGCGGCGGACCGTTGCCGGTCCGCGTGTCGTTCGCGGCTCCTACCGCGACGCAGCCCCCCGTGCCGCCCGCGCGGTACTCCGCAGTCAGTGATTGGGGACAGCAGTAATGAGCAGCAGCGCGACGGCGCAGGAGGCTTCCCGGCAGCCCGACTTGGCGACGCACACCGGCCTGGCCATGGTCGTGGTGATGACCGGTGTGCTGATCACCGCGGTCGACACGACGATCGTGGTGCTCGCGCTGCCGACGATCGAGCGCGATCTGCACGTCGCGCTGGCCTCGGTGGTGTGGATCGTCATCGGCTACCTGCTCGTCATCACGCTGCTCGCGACACAGGTCGGCCGCCTGGGGGACATGTTCGGCCGGGTCCGAATGTATGAGGCCGGTTTCGCCGTCTTCGTACTCGGCTCGCTGCTGTGCGCGATGTCCTGGAACGAGGGTTCCATCATCGGCTTCCGGATACTCCAGGGCATTGGCGGCGCGTTCGTCACCGCCAATAGCGGCGCTGTCATAGCGGAGCTGTACCCGCGAGAACAGCGCGGCCGGGCCTATGGCTACAACGCGATCGGCTGGAGTCTCGGCGCGGTGCTGGGGATCATACTGGGCGGCTTGATCGTCACCTATGTGTCCTGGCGCTGGATCTTCTGGATCAACGTGCCCATCGGCACCGCTGCCCTGGTCTTGGCCCTGAGGGTGCTGCGACAGCGTTCCGGCCGGGCGCAACGGCACCTGGACCTGACCGGCATGACAACACTGGGGCTGGGCCTGTTCGGAGTGCTCTGGGCGATGACCAAGCTGGCCACCTCGTACCTGAGTGCGTCGGTCGTCGGCTTCCTGGTGGGCGGGATCCTGCTGCTTGCCGTCTTTGTCGGGATCGAGTTGCGCCAGTCCGAGCCGATGCTGGACTTGTCTCTGTTCAAGATCCCGATGATGGCTCCGTCGCTTCTCGCCTCGCTGTTCCAGGGGCTCGCCAACTTCGCCGTGCTCTTCCTCGTCATCATGTACTTGCAGGGCGCCCGGCAGCTCACGCCGATTCATGCCTCGTTGCTGCTGATACCGGGCTACATAGTCGGGTCAGCGATCGGGCCGTTCGCGGGCCGCCTGGCCGATCGGGTGGGCCCGGTGATCCCGGCAACCATCGGCCTAGGAGTCCAGGTGGTCGCGCTGGCGATCTATGCTCAGCTCTCGCTGACCAGCGGTCTGTGGCTGGTCGTTCTCGGCAGCGTCATCAACGGAGCGGGTGCCAGCGCGTTCTTCCCGGCCAACACCTCGGCAGTGATGAAGGCCTCGCCGCCTTCGGTGCTGGGCATCTCTTCCGGGATGCTCAGGACGTTCGCCAACATCGGGATGGTCTTCTCGTTCTCGACCGCGATCCTTATCGCGTCCCGCTCCATCTCGCGCAGCCTGGCATTCGCGATCTTCGTGGGGTCCACCAGCCTGCACGGCGACCTGGCGGCCGCCTTCACCACCGGCCTGCACACCGCGTTCTACACGTCGATGAGCATCATGGTTCTGGCCGCGGTGCTGTCGGCGACGCGCGTCCGCTCCGCATCCGCGCTCAGGTCCGGTGACCAGTAGCCGCGGTCAGCGGCCCAGGGGCCGGCGCCGTGTTAGCGTCGCAATTATGGCGAGGGCATGCCAACCGCGAGAATCCCCGGCGGGCGGGCCAATGCCGCTGGCCGTCCGGTACGCATGGGGCCTGCTATGGCTGCAGGGCGTCATCTGGGCCGGGCTCGCGCTCTTGATGGTCGTCGGCGAAGTTGTCGCTGTCATGCAGATCCTGGCCGACCAGAATGCGATAGTCGGGCTCGCTGTGGAGCTGTTTGCGGGCGGGCTCGCGGCCGGCTTCGCTGTCGGCACGATCCAGCTGGCGCGCGCTTTCGCGTCCGGGAGCGAGGGGGCAAGGAAGACGGCGATCGGCGTCGAGATCGCGATGACCTGCCTGGGTGCGCTGATGACCGTCAGCTCCAATTTCTCGGGCGGTCTTGTGGCGGACGTTGGCGCGCTCGCCGCGGCGGCCGGCGGGGGCCTTTCGCTTGCCGCGGTCGTATGCCTGCTGCGCCGCGGGGCACGACGGTACTTCGCCGTGGCAGGCAACCGGGACGGCGCCATCGACTCAGGCCGTAGACGGCCGCCTGCCGGGCCTGGCTCCGCGTCCTGCCGGACCGCTGTCCGGGCCGTGGAGAGCCTCGCCCCCGGCCTCTGCTAGTCCGTCGCCAGCCCGGACTCTTTCCCTGCGCCGGGACCGGTGGCGGGACGCCATGACCGCGTCGCTGGTCAGGCTGGAACTCCTGGCAACGGCGCCGTCGATCGGGTGGCCGGCGGTCACCCGAGGACCTGGTCGAGGACTGTCAGCGCGTGCGCGATGTCGTCGCTGCTGTTGTAGAAGTGCACGGAGAACCGGGCCGAGCCCACCCGGGGGGAGACGATCACGCCCCGGCGGGTGAGATCGGCGGCGATGGCCTCGCCGTCGCGGCCGGGGAACCGGGCGGTGACGGTGCCGGCCCGCCGTCCGGGGTCGCTCGGGGTTATCAGCCGCGCGCCGCGGTGGGCCAGTCCCTCGGCAAGCTCGCTGGCAAGATCGCGGTTGTGGGCGGCCACCTCGGCCAGCGACAGGGCGTCGATGTAGCGGATGGCGTGGCCGAGCGCGATCGCCGCCGCGTAGGACATCGTGGAATACTCCATCCGCCGCGCCGATGGGGCCAGGGGCTTCCACCGGGCGTCGAGGGAGTAGGGGTGCTCGACGGCGCGCCAGCCGGCCAGCGGCGGCCGGAATCGTTCCAGCACCGGGGGGCTGAGGTAGCAGGCGGCGGCGCCGAACAGGCTGCACAGCCATTTGTAGGCGCCGGTGATCAGCACGTCCACGCCCGCGGCGGTGACGTCGATGGGTACCTGCCCGGCGGACTGCGTGGCGTCGACGATGAGCAGCGCACCGTGGTCGTGCGCCAGCGCTGCCAGGTCGGCCAGGTCGAGCAGGTGGCCGGTCAGGAACTGAACATGGCTGATGCAGATCGCCGCGGTGGCGGAGTCGACGTGCTCGGCCACCCGGCTCACGTCGAAGCCGTCCGGGTCGTCCAGCACCGGGACCAGCCGGACCTGGCAGCCGGTGTCCTCGGCGATCCTGTGCCATGGGTAGGTGACGCTGGGGAAGTCCGCGTCGCTGGACACGACGTTCTGGCCCTTGCCGGGCCGCAGCCACCAGGCGATCTGGCACAGCGCCTCGGTGAAGCTGGTCGTGATGGCGATCGTGGACGGGTCGGCGTGCAGCAGTCCGGCGGCGGCCTGGCGGGCGTCTTCCAGGATGCCGACCTCGGTGTCCTCATCCATGCCGGTAGTGCCCGCTTGGGCCAGTTCGGCCTCGAACTCGTGGGCCGGGCCGATCACCGAGGCGGGCACCAGGCCCGCGGAGGCGGTGTTGAGGTAGGTGAACCGGTCGAATGCCGGAAAGTCTTGGCGTCGCAGGCCGGGAACGGTCATGTCGTCCTCTTTGCCACTTGGGAGGCCGGAATCCACCAGGGTCTCGGCATGCTAGCCGGTCGGGGCCGCGCCGGGGACACTAGACAGTTACTTAGCTATTTGCCATAATGCCTTTGTGCTTGACGTGGACCTCATCAAGGCCCTGGGCAGCGAGAAGCGCCTCCAGGTCCTGGAGTGGCTGCGTGACCCGGTGGCCAACTTCCCCCCGCAGCGCGACGGCGACCTGACCGACGACGGTGTGTGCGCGCTGTTCATCGCGGAGAAGCTGGGCGTCAGCCCGCCGACCTGCGGTGAGCACCTGAAGCTGCTCTCCCGGGCGGGTCTGATCAGAGGCAAGAAGATCAAGCAGTGGGTCTTCTACAAGCGCGAGGAGGACGGCATCGCCCAGGCCAAGGAGGCACTCGCCGGTGACTGGTGAGACGCAAGCCCACGAGCGTCGGATCTCCCGCCCGGGCGGCATCCGGTGATTACGCACGACGACATTCGCCGCGTCTACGACACGATCGGGCCCTACCTGCGCCGCACGCCGGTCGTCGAGCTCGAGCTGCCCCGGCCGGTGATACTCAAGCTGGAGCAGCTGCAGTACGCGGGGTCGTTCAAAGCCCGCGGCGCGTTCACGAACCTGCTGCTCAGGAAGGTTCCGCCGGTCGGGGTGGCGGCCGCGTCGGGCGGCAACCACGGCGTCGCCGTCGCGTATGCCGCGCACCGGCTCGGCATCCCGGCCCGGATCTTCGTGCCCACCGTGTCCTCCCCGGCGAAGATCGAGCGGATCCGTCAGCTGGCGGACCTGGTGATCGGAGGCGATCGTTATGCCGACGCGCTGGAGGCCGCGCAGCGATGGATCGCGGCGTCCGGCGCGATGAGCGTGCCCGCCTACGATCAGCGGGAGACCATACTCGGCCAGGCCACGCTCGCGCTCGAGCTCGATGGCCAGGCCGGGCCGCTGGATACGGTCCTGGTCCCGGTCGGCGGCGGCGGCCTCATCGCGGGAATCGCCTCGTACTTCGCGGGCACCGCCCGGGTCATCGGCGTCGAGCCCGACGGGGCGCCGACCCTTTTCCGCGCCCGGGCGGCCGGCGCGCCCGTCGATGCCCCCGCGGGCAGCATCGCCGTGGATGCCCTCGCCCCGCGCCGCGTCGGCGACCTGGTCTTCCCGATCACCCAGGCCTACGTCGAGGACGTGGTGATCGTGGACGACGACGCCATCCGCAGCGCGCAGCGCACGCTCTGGGAGACCGCCCGCATCGCGGCCGAGCCGGCCGCCTCGGTCGGCGTGGCGGCGCTGCTCACCGGCGCGTACAAGCCCGCGCCCGGCGAGCGCGTGGCCGTCATCATCAGCGGCGCCAACATGGCCCCGTCGCAGCTGGACGGCTGATGACCGGTGCCCGGGGCGCCCGTCAGGCCTGACGCGGGGCGATCGCGACCCAGGTCCGCCCGGAGTTTGCGGTCAGGTACATGTCGGGGGCCGGGCCAGACACGATGCCCGAGGGGGAGACCCAGGCGAACCCGTCGCGCACGCTGACGAAGTCCACGTATGTAGGGATCTGGCCAAAGTGCCGGCCCTGCGGGACCGGGGTCCAGCTCTGGCCGGCATCGGCGGTGACGTAGAAGACGCTGCCGATCAGGCCCTGGCTGCCGGCCGACACGGCGATCGCGCGGTCGGCGCTGAAGAACCTGACCTGCGGGTAAGGCCCGGCGCCCGCGGGCAAGTACCTGGGCTGCCAGCTGTGTCCTGCGTCGGGGCTGACGAGCAGTTCCGCGGTGGCCGGGTAGTGGCCGATCGTCAGGAATCCGGCCTGCCCGATGAACTGCGGCGGCGTGATGAAGCAGCCACCCGGCGAGCAGGTAGCCGCCGTGATCGGCAGCGGCTGCGGTGCCCAGTGGTCGCCGGCGTCGTGCGTCACCAGCACCAGGCTGGCGACGGGGCAGTAGCCGGTGATCCAGCCGGTCTGCGGCGAGCTGAAGGTCATGCCGGACTTGCCGCAGGCAGTAGGCAGGCCGCTGCCGCTGATCCCGCCCTGCGGTGACGGCAGTGTCTGCGCCGTCTGCGACCAGCGCAGCCCCGCGTCCGTCGTCCGGTACACCGCGACCCAGTCCTGGTTCATGGCCTCGCCGAGGTCCTCGAGCAGCCATCCATGCGAGGGATCGAGGAAGTCGACCGCCACCGGCTCGGCCTGCCCGGCGGGGGCTGACCGGCTCCACGAGGCGCCGCCGTTGTCGGTGGCGAATACCTCGGTGGCGTGCCTGCCAGGTCCCGCTGGCAGGTAAACCGCCAGCCAGGCGCGGCTGGAGGTGGCTGCCTGCAGCACCATCGGCTCGCCGACCAGGTCGTCGAGGGCGGGCGGAGCGACCGTGACCCAGCTAAGCCCCCCGTCCGCTGTGCGGGCGGGCAGGACCGGGGCGCCCGTGCCCGCCGTCGGATTCGAGGTGGCCAGCAGCGCCCAGCCCGCCTTCGCCGAGACCATCTGCAAGGACTCGAACCAGACCCGGGGGTGCGCCGCGGGCTGGCGCTGCGTCCCGGGCGCGGCGGACGACGCCGCGCGGACGCTGCAGCCCGCCGTCGCCAAGACCATCGCCATCGCCATCACCATCAGCCGCCAGCCACGACGCCTCGCCCACCACATGGTTCTCACCTCCGGCCGCCATCTCGCGCACATGGCGGCATGCCTCACTACTGAGACCATGCCGGGCCGCCCCGCGTTGCGGGCCGCTGCCGGGTTTCGCGGTCATCGGCCAGGGCCGCCGGACGAGATCGGCCCGCCTTCGGCCAGTCCGCCGGCGGCGGCGCGGTGTGTTTGCCGCGGAATCTGATGTTCACCACAATCCAGGTGTGAACGACGAGGACCGGATCCGGCTCAACCGCGTGTGGTGGGACGAGCGGGTGGCCATCCACATGGCCGGTGAGTTCTATGACGTCGGCGGGTTCCTGGCGGGCCGCTCCACCCTGCGGCCGTTCGAAACAGCGGAGATGGGCAGCGTGGCGGGCTGCCGCCTGGTTCATCTGCAATGCCACTTCGGCCTGGACACGCTGTCGTGGGCCCGGGAGGGCGCCGTGGTCACCGGCGTGGATTTCGCGCCCGCCGCGGTGGCGGCCGCCCGGGATCTGGCCCGCCAGACGGGTATCGGGGCGGATTTCGTCGAGGCAGGGGTCTATGACGCGGCCACGGCCCTGACGGGCCGCGCCTTCGACGTTGTCTACACCGGCGTCGGGGCGATCATCTGGCTGCCCGACATCACGCGCTGGGCCGGTACCGTCGCCGCGCTGCTGGCTCCCGGCGGCCGCTTTTACATGGCGGAGTTCCACCCGTTCTCGGTGGTGCTAGGGGAGGAGGACCTGACCGTCACCGACTCCTACTTCGATCCCGGGCCGTTCCTGCACGACGAGCCAGGATCGTACGCAGACCCCGATGCCCAGACCGCCCACCATCAGTCCCTGACCTGGCACCATGGCCTGGGTGCCGTCGTCACCGCGCTGGCCCAGGCCGGGCTGAGGATCGAGTTCCTGCACGAGCACCCGTATACGCTGCGCGCTCGCTGGCCGTTCTGCGAGCGCAAGCCCGACCGGACCTACCACATGCCAGCCGGCCGGCCGCAGGTGCCGCTGCTGTACTCGGTGAAAGCCACGCGGCCGGGCTAGCCGCTCCCGGGCACGAAGATGGGCGCCTGAGCGAAGGCGGCGAGGGCGGGGACTCCCGGGCCATTCGTCATTCGTCCGTCCAGACGTCGTCCCTCAGGCCGAGACAGGCCCGCACATCGCGGACCACGGCGGTCAGATCCGGTTGGAGTTCTCCGAGCAGGTCCTGAGCGCCGCCCAGCCCGGCCCGCTCGACGAGCCGCTTCTCGTTGAGGGCCCATTCACCGGCAGCCGCCACTCTTGCCTGCGCCGCGGCGAGCACGGCCTGGCAGAGGTTGGCCAGGCAGGCGACCCGGTCTTGACGTCCGGCGTGGACTTCGGCGAAATACAATGCTCCGGCTGCGAGCCGGGACCAGGCAGCGGGCGCGGTCTGCCGCAGCTTCCGCGGGAACTCCGGACGGGGCAGGTCACCGGCCAGCACCCGGCCCAGGGCCAGTTCCCCGGCGAGAACGTAAGTGGCGATCCCGGCCACATAGCCGACTTCGCGCTGAATCTCGAACCGGCCGTCCCCGGCGGCCGCGGTCCAGTGCAGCACCTCATCGAGGTCTCGGTAGATGAGGTCGACCTTGGTGCCGCCGATCGTCAGCCAGGCCCCGCCGTTCAGGATGCGGCCCCACTCGCCGGGGGCGAACACCCGCCCCGGCCAGCCGAGCGCGGCGATGTCGGCCGGGTCAAGCCGGTCCCGGTAGTAGAGCCCGAAGTCCCAGTCCGAGCCCTCGACGGCGGTATTCGTCGCTCTCGACCCGCCGAGGGTGACCGCCACCACCCCGGGGATCGCGGCCAGTTGCCTGGCAAGGTGCTCCACGGCACAAGTATCGTTCCGCCGCGCCAACCCGGCCGATGCCCCCGCATAACGGCAGATTTGACGGCCATCCGAGCCGGGGCCGGCACCGTCGGCCCGTTTAGGAGGCGATTCCCGCCGGGCATGTGCAGCAAGGTGAGACGGCCGGAGCGAGGCGAAGACCTACAAGATTCCTTGCAGGATCGAGCCACAGGCTGACGCCAGCGGGGGAGGAACCTGATGCATACAGGCAGCGGCCAGGCCGGCGATCCGCCAGCGGCCGGCCAGCAGGCCGGGCCGCCTGCCCGTTCCGCCCGTGCCGCCACCTGGTTGGTGGCCTGGCATAACGGAGTGGCAGCCTGGCTCGACCGGGCCGGCTGGCTCCGGACTCTGAGCGACTGGCTGACCGGGGTGCTGGAGCCGGTCCGCGAACGGCACCAAGACGATCTTGCCCTCGAGCTGCTGCATGGCGGCCGGTGGGTCGGCCACCCGCTGCACCCCGCGCTGAGCGATCTACCCGTCGGGCTGTGGGCAGGCGTCGTGATCCTGGACGCCACGGACGGCGAGCGAGGCCGCAGGCGCGGAATCGACCCCGCGGGCACGCTCAGCGCGGCCGGGATCGTCGCCGCGGGCGCCACCGCCCTGACCGGTCTGAGCGACTGGACCGTCAGCAGCGACCAGGACCGCCGGGTCGGGCTCTTCCACGGCCTGCTCAACACGGTGGCCCTCGGGCTGCAGGGTGCCTCCCTGGGCACCCGGATGGCCGGCCACCGTGGCACCGCGCGGGCTCTGGCCGCGTCCAGCCTCGCGGTCACGGCCGCGGCCGGCTACCTGGGCGGTCATCTCGTGTTCACCAGAGGAGTGATGGTCAGCCGGGTGGCGTGGGCCACCGGGCCGCGCCGGTGGACCCGCGCGCTGCCGGAGGCCGATCTGCCGGACGACGCGCCGGCCGCCGTCGAGGCCGAGGGCCGCCGGATCATGCTGTACCGGCACGGCGGCCGCCTCTACGCCATCGACAACATCTGCAGCCACGCCGGCGGCCTGCTCAGCCGCGGCCCGGTCGCGGACCTGACGGTGACGTGCCCGCTGCACGGGTCACGCTTCGCGCTCGCCAGCGGCTGCGTCACCCGCGGCCCGGCGAGCCAGCCGCAGCCCGTGCTACCGACCCGGATCCGTAACGGCTGGATCGAGGTGCGCGGCAGCCAGCCGACACCCCGGCGGCCCGCAAGTGGAAGGACACAGCCATGACGTTCGTAGCCGTCGCGAACCTCGACGACCTGGAGGTCGGCGACACCATGCTCGTTGCCGAGCTCCGGGAACCGATCTGCCTCATCCGCCTCGACGACGACGATGTGAGGGCGATCCACAACACCTGCACCCACCAGCAGCAACCCCTTCACGAGGGCACCCTCCAGGACGATGACACGCTGGTCTGCGCCGCCCACGCGTCGCGCTATGACCTGACCACCGGCGAGGCCGTCGGCATGTACGCCTGCGGCCCCGTCCCGGTTTACGCGTGCAAGATCGAGGACGACGCCATTCTCGTCGACATCGACCAGCAGCTGAACGACGCGCCCATCCCGAATCCTCCCGCGTCAGGGACGCTGGGCGCGCGCTGACGCCGGCGCGCCCGGGCCCATGCCGGCCTAGTGCGCGTCCTCGTGGATCAGCGGGTGATGTTCGTCGGCGAGAATGTGATCTCGCTGATGCAGGGCCAGCCCCCGGGCGTACCGGCGGGCGATGTCAGGCATCAGTGAGCTGGCACCGACCCCGAAGACCGTGCCCGGATAGTCCAGCGGGCCCATGATGGCACTGATGCGGTCCCACTCTCCCGGTGCCACCATTTCGGCGGGGTGCCCGCCGGCGAACCAGCCCATCGGCACCGCCGTGCCGGCGGGGACGACCGTATTGACGTAGACCACGGCATTGAACTCGATCTCGGCGCCGGTTTCGATGCGAGCGCCGTTGAACACCATGGCGCCGGTCGCGATCCGCGAGCCGCCCTCGATCACGCAGCCGGTGAGGTGAGCGTGCGGGCCAACGAGTACCCCGTCGCCGATACGCGTCTGTTGGCCCGGCACGCCCCGGACGACCGCGTTCTCCATGACTATGCAGTTCCGCCCGATCTCGACCGGGCCACCCTCGGCGGTGATCACTGCGCCGAACAGCACCCGGCTGTGCGGGCCGACAGTGACGTCTCCGGCCAGCACGGCCGTCGGCGCGATGTAAGCCGACTCCGATACCTTCGGGGTCTTGAGCCGGTGCTCCACGAAGAGGGCACCACGCCCTACCACTGGCTCGGGAACCGGATATTCGACCGCATTCACATTCGTCACCCCCGCTACCGTCTCCGGCATGATGCGCCTGGCCATCGGCGCATCCTGCCCCGCCGCCGTGGCCCCAACGCCGTCTCTTAGCGTAAGCGAGGAAGGCCGCGAGGCCCCGGGCGGCTCCGGCGGAGCGGGCTCGCCAGGCAGCCGCGCCCACGCCACGGCACGGCCGGCTCGGCCAGCCGGGTCAGAGCGTAACGGCGCGGCCCGATAATTCATTTCTGGGGAGCCGGCGAATTGCCGCTCGCCACGCGGAACGGCCGTTGCCTGAAACTCGTCGGCCAGAAGCCGGAAACCGATGAAGTCCTGGCGTCGGCCCGGCCAGCGCCCCCGCGCCTATACTGGGGTTGGCGTCCTGTTCCGGACAGGGATGCGTGATGTGGTACCTGCTCGCCGCCGACGTCGTGCTCGTCGTCCACTTGCTCTTCATCGCATTTGTGGTCGGCGGGTCCTTCCTGACCTGGCGCTGGCCCCGGCTCATCTGGGTGCAACTGCCCGCGATGGTGTATGGCACGCTGGTCGAACTGGTTGGTTTCGCCTGCCCGCTCACCGCGCTGCAGAATTACCTGCTGCGCCGGGGCGGCCGGGCCGGATACCGCGGCGGGTTCATCTCGCACTACCTGATCCAGGTGATCTACCCGCCCGGCCTGACTCGCGGAATCCAGATCGGGCTAGGGCTGATCGTCGTGCTCATCGCCATGGTCGGATACGGAGGTTACTTGCGCAGGCACCCCCCGGTCCGGGCCTGGCGCGCTGGTCATTGATCAGTAACGCGCAGGCTCCCGCCGGAGCGGGCACCGGACGCTGCGCGGATTACCAGATGTCTGCCAGTGACCGCGCTATGGGCGTCACATGATTACGTGTGTGTCTCGGTACGGTCGCGAAGTCGGTTCGTCCTGCTCGTAGCTCTGGACGCTCTATTGCCCGAGTCGTACCGTGACCAGCGGGGGGCGTATTGACGCAGGAGCACGGCGGAGCGCGATTGCCCGCCTTTGTTGTGCCAGCACACCAGGAGAAGGAGCTTTGGCCATGTGGCCTACCCCGGGTCATCAACGCAGATGTATCTCCAGGCTTCGCAGCAAGGCGCTAGCGGTGGGGGTCGGCGTCGCGGCGCTGGCCCTGGCCGCGGCGGGCTGCGCCAGCACCAGCTCGTCCGTGGTGGGGAAGACCCCCGTCAGCGGCGGCACCGCGACGTGGGCCGAGCTGCCATCGGACACGCCCAACTACATCTTCCCGTTCACAAGCTCCCAGTACATCAGCGTGAGCAACCTGGAGGACTTCGGGTTCCTGCTGTACCGGCCGCTGTACTGGTTCGGCACCGGCGCGGCGCCCACGCTGAACCCCTCGCTGAGCCTGGCCAACTACCCGACGTTCAACGGCACCAAGGTCACGATCACGCTCAAGAACTACATGTGGTCCAACGGCCAGCCGGTGACCGCGCAGAACGTCATGTTCTGGCTGAACATGCTGAGCTCGGTCGGCTCCCTCGACTGGGGCGCCTACACCGGGTTCCCGAACACGGTGGTCAGCGACATCAAGGTCGTCAATGCGCACGAGCTGACGATGGTGATGGACAAGTCGTATAACCCGCAGTGGTTCGTGTACAACGAGCTGAGCCAGGTCACCCCGATGCCGGAGGCCTGGGACCGGACCGCGTCCGGGCCCAGCCACTGCTCGACGACGCCCAGCGACTGCGCGGCGGTCTATAACTACCTGAACGACCAGTCCAAGAACCTGAGCACGTACGCGACGTCGCCGCTGTGGAGCGTCGTGGACGGGCCGTGGAAGCTGACCTCGTTCAACGCCGACGGGCACCTGACGATGGTGCCCAACAAGTCCTACTCGGGCCCGGTGAAGCCGAAGCTCTCGGAGTTCCAGGAGGTGCCGTTCACCACCGACTCGGCCGAGTACGACGTGCTGCAGTCGCCGAGCGCCAGCACCAAGATCGACGTCGGCTACATCCCGACGCAGGACCTTCCGGCCAAGGCCCTCAACGTGGCGGTCGGCAGGAACCCGCTGCGGGGCTACTACCTGTCCCCGCAGATCACCTGGGGTACCAGTTTCTACACGGTGAACGAGCAGTCCTCGATCACCGACCACGGCGCGATCTTCAGGCAGCTCTACTTCCGGCAGGCGCTGGCCTACCTGATGAACCAGCCCGCGGACCTCGCGGGGCCGCTGCGCGGGTATGGCACGGAGCAGCCCGGGCCGGTCGGGAACTACCCGGTGACCTCGTGGCTGTCGGCGCAGGGCAAGAAGGGCGCCCCGTTCCCCTACGATCCGGCCAAGGCGAAGGCGCTGCTGACCAGCCACGGCTGGACCGTCGTGCCGAGCGGGACGACCACCTGCACCAACCCGAGCCTGTGCGGCCCGGGGATCACCAAGGGCAGCCCGCTGAACTTCACGTTCGAGTACGCGAGCGGAACCGAGTGGATCGCGGAGGAGGCGCTGCAACTGCAGTCCAGCGCGGCGCTGGTGGGGATCAAGCTGAACCTGTCGTCCGAGCCGTTCGACGACGTGGTCTCGACCGACGCGGGTAACTGCGTGGTGGCCAAGATCCCGTGCAACTGGGACATGGCGGACTGGGGCCTCGGCTGGTCGTTCGCCCCGGACTACATGCCCACCGGCGAGACGCTGTTCCTGTGCGGCGCGATCGCGAACTCCGGTGGTTACTGCAACCCGACCAACGACGCGCTGATCGACAAGACGCTGACCAGCGCCAACCTGCAGTACATGTACCAGTGGGAGAACTACCTGGCGACTCAGCTGCCGGTGGAGTGGCAGCCGAACGCCCCGTACCTGATCAGCGAGATCACCGACAACCTGCAGGGCGTCAACCCGCAGCCCACGACGCTCAGCCTCACCCCGGAGAACTGGTATTACGTGAAGTAGCGAGCAACGGGTGATGTAGCCATCATCCGACGCGCAACCCTGCGGGGTGGGCCGGACCGGCCCACCCCGCAGGGCCGTTGTCCGCCAGTTTTCCTGAGCTGTTCACGGCAGGGGCGTTGACCGGCCGGGGTTTGTGCCGGACCATCGTTGGACAGCCGGTAGGCCATCAGGAGCGGGGATGCTGTCAGGCCCGGGAGAGCCGTCGCCCGCCGTGGCTGCCTTTCTCCTCAACGACTGCAAATATTCGCAGCGAGTCTTCTCGCGCTGCCTGCTCGATCTCGGCGACCGGGGCGTGGTCCGGTTCGACCACCAGCCAGACGGCGCGGTCATCGTCAGCGCGCTCGACCCGGCCTCCGACGGGGCACTGAGCGGCTACGAGCGTGTCGCGCTGAAACGGCTCCTGGCGCGCTCTCGTCCGGGAACCGGCGTTCCACTGTCGGCGCTGGTCAGCGACGACGGGGCATCCTTCAAGGAATTCCGGGGAAAGCTCACCCACGAGCTGGGAGCGCAGGCAGGCACTGCCGGGCTGGCCAAGCGCTCGTCGGGGGGCACAGGGCTGGCCGTGCTGGCGCTGTTCGTGAGCTGGGTATGCGCCGCGCTCGTCGTCGGCAGGATCAATTCCCACGCCGTCCCGTTCATAGTGGTAGCCGGCAGCTATGCGTCCTTGATGTCGTTGCTGGTCCTGTACGCCCGGCGGCGCTGGCGTCCCACGCCGGAAGGGTTGGCGGCCGCGAACCGGTGGCGGCAGCACCAGGCGCCCGCGGCGCCGACCGGGCCGCAGCGTCACGTCGGCGGCACGGCTCAGCCGGCCGCGTCGACGACCTTGGCCCTGAGCAGCGGCGGGAACGCCCCGCTGCCGCGCGGCCAGTTGTGGTCGTCCTTTGGCGGGCGGTGGCACGTCGTCAGGGCCGGGCCCGTGTACCGGTCAAGGAGCTGGGCCACTCTGGCCAATCTGCGCGGGCTCACCGCCGTCATGGTCATAGGAACCATTATCTTCGTCTTCTTCGGCGTCATCCTCCTGGCCGCCGGGCACTCGCCCGCCCTGCGCCCGAAGTCGCCCTTGACCGCCGGTGACATCAAGCTGCTCATGTGCGCCCCGGCCGGGCTCTGGCTGGTCGTGATAGCCGTCTTCTGGCTGCCCCCCTACCTGCGCCTGATGGCCGTGCCCGAGAGCCAGACCTTCCCCGGCCAGGTGATCAAGCGCTGGCATGCGGGCGAGGACGGCTACTACCTAGCGGTCGACGATGGCTCGTCCCCGACGGCCGTCACCTTCCTCATCGACGACGAGATGTACCAGCGGATCGGCGTGGGCGACGAGGTGCAGGTGAGCGTCAATCCCCGCCTGAGGCGGCTGGAAGACATCGAGGTGACCGCGGCAGCACCCAGATGACGCCCGGCAGCGGGGAAACGCTTCCCCCCGGGCTGGCTCAGCTGGCAGGCGGGGCCGGTACCCGGTCCAGGTCGTTGTCCTCCGGCTTGCCTGGCGGGCTCGGGCGGCCCTCCGCGCTCACCTGACCCAGCCGCAGTTGTCCCAGCGCCTGGTCGACCTGCTTGGTCAGTTCGCCAGGCAGATAGGGGCGGGCGTGCTCGTGCGCCACGGCAGCCACGTCGATCAGCAGCCGGGCATCTCGCCGTCCCAGCTTGACCTGGGCGGCATTGAGCAGGCTGAACACGACATCCCCGATGACCTGGTCGACCGGAAGCGAGCGCATCCGCTGCGCATACTCGCGGATGTCTTGCGCAGAGGGCGCCTGCTCCTGCCCGGCGCCGCTGCCCGGCCCCGCAGCGTCCACGACAGCGAACCTCCCCACATCGGCCACCGGCGGCCACGGCGACCGCTCCGCCAACCCAGGCTGTGCCGTCAATTATAGGAATCGCGCGTCGGCGGATGGGGCCGCGCGAGCAGGGCGGGCGCCTCAGGATCGGCTCAGTGACCACAGATCCGTGCGCTCGTCGGCCAGGACGGCCGGAGCTGGCCGGGCTCTCGCCGAGACCAGGCGGGCGCAGGCCGCCATCTCACCGTCGAGGTCCAGCTCGGGATCGCCGCCGCGGTCGAGGCCGACCGCGGCCAGCACCACCCCGCCCGCCAGGTAGAAGCCGATGAACCTGCCCTCGTCCAGGCTGCCGCGGACCACGAACCCATCCCACGCGGCGGCGTGGCCGACGTACTCGATCTTGTGCTGGTACTGATCGGACCAGAAGCTGTGCAGGTAGTCGTAGCGGGCGGCCCCGCCGAGCATGGACCTGGCCGCCGCGGCGCCCTGCTTCTCCGCGTTGTTGAAGTGCTCCACCCGGATGCGCCCGAACAGGGGGTGGAGGTGGTTGGCCACGTCACCGGCCGCGTAGACGTCGGGCGCGCTGGCCCGGCAGAACTCGTCGGCCAGGATCCCGTTCTCACGGGCGATCGCGGCCGCCGGGATGTCGGGTTCGATGCCTACCCCCGCCACGGCGAAATCGCACTCGATACGGTGACCGGCGGCGGTCACGACCGCTTCCAGCCGGCCGGCGCCGTCGAAGGCGGCGACCTGCTCTCCGGGCCGCAACTCCACGCCGTTGTCGCGGTGAATGGCGCCGATCCGCGTGCCGACCTGGCCGCCCAGGACCGCCCCCAGCGGGGCCTGGCCGGGGAAGACCGAGGTCACCCGCACTCCGAGCTGGGTCAGCGAGGCCGCCACCTCACAGCCGATGAACCCCATGCCGACGACGACCGCGTGCCGGCCCGCCGCCTCCTCCTCCTTGATCGCGTCACACTCGGCCGCCGTGCGCAGGTAGTGAAGGCCGGGTAGGCCGGCGCCGGGAAGGTCGAGCCGCCGGTTGCGACCCCCGGTGGCTATCAGGACCTTCCCGTAGCCGAGTTCCGCGCCCGAGTCCAGGGCGACGGTGTGCGCGGCCGTATCAACGGCCACCGCGGCGGCTCCGCTGAGAAGCTCGACATCGTGGTCGGCGTACCAGCCGGCCGGCCTGACGTACCAGGCGTCCAGATCTTCCTCCGACCGCAGGTAGGTCTTGGACAGCGGCGGGCGGCCGAACGGGACGCCGGGTTCCCGGCTGATCAGCACCACCGGCCCGGCGAACCCCTCGTCCCGCAGTGTCGCGGCAGCGTTGCCGCCCGCGACGCCTCCGCCGATGATCACAATCGTGTCCCCGGATGATGGCATGGCCACGCCGTACGTTGTGCCCGCCAAGCCGCCAGCGCAACGACGGGCCAGCCGGAGATCTTCGGACCCGGCGCTCGGTGGCAGGCGTTCACCGCGAGCCTGGGGGAAGGATGACAGTGATCGCGCTGCTCAGCGCCCTCGACGGGGCCGCACCTTGGAAACCTGGTCCGTCGTAACCACAGTCGCGAAAGAGGACGAGGCTGATGACCGTCCTGCTTGGCCGCCGCGAAGCGTTCAGCGCCGCGCACCAGTTGTGCGACCCGGACCTGCCCGATGAGGAGAACCGCCGCCTGTTCGGGAAGTGCGCGAACCTGCACGGGCACAACTATGTCCTCGAGGTCGTCGTGGGCGGCGAGGTCGATCGGGCCAGCGGCTATGTCTTCGACCTGAAGTCACTGTCGGACGTCATTGGCAGCCAGGTCATCCGCGATGTGGATCACCGCAACCTGAACACCGACGTCCCCTGGCTCAAGGGACGCATCCCGACCGCCGAGAACCTGGCCCAGGCATTCTGGGAGCGGCTGCGGCCGGAGCTGCCCGACGGTCTGCTGCGGTCGGTCAGGGTGTGGGAGACCGACAAGAACTGGGCCGAAGTCGGTGACCAGTCCTGAGGCTCCGCCCCGGGCGGGCGCGCCGGTGCCCGGGGCCGCGGACGAGACTGGGCGGGAGCTGCGCAGCCGGTACACGGCCGCGGACCTGGGCGTGTTCACGGGCGACGAGACGAGCCGGTTTGTGCCGCGCGGGGGCGGTGATCCGCGGCAGGACGTGGCGCTGGCCTGGGAGCTGTTGTACCGGCTGGAACCAGAACTCTACGACCGGCTGGTCAGCGCCGAGCGGCTGCATCCCGGCGTGGTGGGGTGGCTGCCGCGGGACGTCGACCGGATCGCCGAGGTCGGCGCGGGCACCGGGCGGCTGACGATGGAGCTTCTGGAGCGCGGGCGGCGCATCGTGGCGGTCGAGCCCGCGCTGCCGCTGCGCCAGATCCTGCGGCGCAAGCTCGCGGCCGCCGACCACGGGGACCGGGTCCATGTGGTCCGCGGGTTCTTCGACGAGCTTCCGCTGCCCGACGATTTCGCGGGCCTGGTCGTCGCCTGCTCGGCCTTCACTCCCGCGCCCGGGCATGGCGGCGAGCCCGGCCTGGCCGAGATGGAGCGGGTCTGCGTGCCCGGCGGATGCGTGGCGATCGTCTGGCCGAACCACATGGACTGGCTCAGCGCCCGCGGCTACCGGCATGTCACCTTCCCCGGGCCGATGGCGGTGGAGTTTGCCAGCTGCCCCGATGCGGTAGAGCTGGCCGAGGTCTTCTTCCCCGAGGCGGTCGGCGAGGTCCGGCGACGCGGCTCGGGTACCGTCCCGTTCGAGATCCTGGGCATCAATCCGCCGCGCGACCTGGCTTTCAAAGTGCTGGCCGGATGAAGATCGCGCTCATGGCGCCGCTGGTGACGGCCATCGCAGAGCCGCAGCGCGGCGGTGCGCAGGCGTTCGTGTCCGACCTCGCCCGCGGCCTGGCCGGCCGGGGGCACGAGGTGCACGTCTACGCCGCCTCCGGGTCGCAGATCCCGGGGGTCGAGGTGATCGACACCGGCATCGATCCCCGGTCCCTGGCGAGCACGCTCTATCGGGCGTCCGGGCCGCCCGCGGGCGAACCGGGGGAGGCCGGGCCGGCGGCCGTGGCGGCCGGGTCCGCTTTCTGCACCGCTTACACGGCCATGCGGGGCATCGGGTACGACGTGGTCCACAATCACGCCTTCGACGCGCCCGCCATCCGGCTCGCCGCGACGCTGGACGCACCGGTGGTGCACACCCTCCACCTGCCTCCGGACAAGACGGTGTCGGCGGCGCTTCGTGACGTAGCCCGCCGCGGCGGCCCGTCGGCGGTGGCCACCGTATCGGCCTTCCAGGCCGGTGCCTGGCGCCGGGTCGTTCCCGTCGACGCGGTGCTGCCGCCCTACCCGCCCACCGGCGTCATGAACTGGTCCGCGGCGGCCGGCCGGGGCGCGTTGTTCGCGGGCAGGCTGAGCCCGGAGAAGGGCCCGGCCGAGGCCATCGACATCGCCCGCGCTGCCGGGATGACGATCGATGTCTACGGCGACGTCTACGATCCTGGATATAGCCGGGAGCAGGTCGACCCGCGGCGAAGCTGGCCGGGGGTGTCGGTTCGGCCGGGAGTGCCCCGGGCCTGGCTCTGGGAGGCCATGGCCCGGGCGGCCGTGGTGCTGTGTCCCTCCCGCTGGGACGAGCCCTTCGGGCTCGCGGCCGCGGAGGCGCAGGCGTGCGGTACTCCCGTGGTCGCGTTCCGGCGCGGCGGACTCAGTGAGATGATCATGGACGGGGCGACGGGTTTCCTGGTGCCGCCCGATGACGTGCATGCCGCCGCCGAGGCGGTGTCCAAGGCGGCCGTGAT
>JASIJN010000399.1 GCA_030050125.1 Streptosporangiaceae bacterium
AGCGAGTCAAGGTCGTGCGGGTCTAATCAGCCGGCCAGGTCGCCGGCGGGGCGGGTGCCTGGTGGTCGCCGGTCCGGGGCGAATATCGTTCGGCGTGTGACGATCCTGGCCAGCGCGCTCGACACCCGGGGCGCGCAGTACGCGGCGCGGCGCGCGGCGATGCTGGCCCGGCTGGCCGAACTGGACGCGGAGCACGCCAGGGCGCTGGCCGGCGGCGGGCCCAAGTACGTCGAGCGGCACCGGGCCCGGGGCAAGCTCCTGGCCCGCGAGCGGATCGAACTGCTCGTCGATCCCGACTCGCCGTTCCTCGAGCTCTCGCCGCTGGCGGGCTACGGGACCGGCTTCCCGGTCGGGGGCAGCGTGGTGACCGGCGTCGGCGTGGTCAGCGACACCGAGTGCGTGCTGATCGCCAGCGACCCGACCGTCCGCGGCGGGTCGACCAACCCCTGGACGCTGCGCAAGGTGCTGCGGGCTTCCGACATCGCGCTGCGGAACCGGCTGCCGCTGATCAATCTGGTGGAATCGGGCGGCGCCGACCTGCCCACCCAGAAGGAGATCTTCATCCCGGGCGGCCAGATCTTCCGCGACCTGACCCGGATGTCGGCGGCCGGTATCCCCACCATCGCCCTGGTTTTCGGCAGCTCCACGGCGGGCGGCGCCTACCTGCCCGGGATGAGCGACTACGTGGTGATGGTGCAGGACCGGGCCAAGGTGTTCCTGGGCGGGCCGCCGCTGGTGAAGATGGCCACCGGGGAGGAGTCCGACGACGAGTCGCTGGGCGGCGCCGCCATGCACGCGCGCCAGTCGGGGCTGGCCGACTTCCTGGCCGCCGGCGAGCATGACGCGCTGCGGATCGGCCGGTCCATCGTGGCCAGGCTGAACTGGCCCAGGGGCGGCGCGGGGCGGTCCGGCCCGCCCGCTCGCGGCCCCCGCTACAGCGAGGACGGCCTGCTGGGCGTGGTGCCCGAGGACCTGAAGGTGCCGTTCGACCCGCGCGAGGTCATCGCCCGGATCGTCGACGGGTCGGACTTCGACGAGTTCAAGCCGCTGTACGGCAGCAGCCTGGTCACCGGCTGGGCGGCGCTGCACGGGCATCCGCTCGGCATCCTGGCCAACGCGCGCGGCGTGCTGTTCAGCGAGGAGTCCCAGAAGGCGGCTCAGTTCATCCAGCTGGCCAACCAGGTCGGCGTGCCGCTGCTGTTCCTGCAGAACACCACCGGCTACATGGTGGGCAGCCGTTACGAGCAGGCCGGGATCATCAAGCACGGGGCGATGATGATCAACGCGGTGTCGAACAGCCAGGTGCCGCACCTGACCGTGGTCATGGGCGCGTCCTACGGCGCGGGCAACTACGGGATGTGCGGCCGCGCCTACGACCCGCGGTTCCTGTTCAGCTGGCCCAGCGCGAAGTCCGCGGTCATGGGCCCGGCGCAGCTGGCCGGGGTGCTGTCGATCGTCGGCCGCCAGGCGGCGGCCGCGCGCGGCGAGCCCTACGACGAGGCGGCGGACCAGGCCATGCGGACCGCGGTGGAGGAGCAGATCGAGGCCGAATCGCTGCCGTTCTTCCTGTCCGGCCGGATCTACGACGACGGGGTGATCGACCCGCGCGACACCCGCACGGTGCTGGGCCTGTGCCTGTCCGCCGTGGAGAGCCGCCCGCCGGCCCGGCCGGCGGCCTACGGGGTGTTCCGGCCGTGATCACCAAGGTGCTGGCCGCCAACAGGGGCGAGATCGCCCGGCGGATCTTCCGGACCTGCCGCGAGGCGGGGATCGGCTCCGTCGCGGTGTTCTCCGATCCCGACGCCGGGGCCCCGCACGCCGCGGAGGCGGACGCCGCGGTCCGGCTGCCGGGTTCCAGCCCGGCCGAGACCTACCTGAACGGGCCGGCCATCGTGGCCGCCGCCCTGGCGGCCGGGGCCGACGCGGTGCATCCCGGGTACGGCTTCCTGTCCGAGGACGCCGGGTTCGCCCGGGCGGTCGAGGCGGCCGGCCTGACCTGGATCGGCCCGCCCGCCGACGCGATCGAGGCCATGGGCTCCAAGATCAACTCCAAGAAGCTGGCCGCCGAGGCCGGCGTCCCGGTGCTGCCCGAGCTGACCCCGGAAGAGATCACGGACTACCCGGTGCTGGTCAAGGCGTCGGCCGGCGGGGGCGGCCGGGGCATGCGGGTGGTGCGAGGCCCCGGCGGGCTGGCGGACGCGGTGGAGTCAGCCCGGCGCGAGGCCGAGTCCGCCTTCGGCGACGGCACGGTGTTCTGCGAGCCGCTGCTGTCCGGTGCCCGGCACGTCGAGGTCCAGGTGCTGGCCGACTGCCACGGGACGATCTGGGCTTTGACCGAGCGGGACTGCTCGGTGCAGCGGCGGTACCAGAAGGTGATCGAGGAGACACCGTCACCGGCGGTCGGCCCGTCGCTGCGGCAGCGGCTGCAGGCCGCCGCGCAGGCGGTCACCGCCGCGGTCGGGTACCGGGGCGCCGGCACCGCCGAGTTCCTGGTCGCCGGCGACGGGCGGTTCTTCTTCCTCGAGTTCAACACCAGGCTCCAGGTCGAGCACCCGGTCACGGAGTGCCTGCACGGCCTGGACCTGGTCGCGCTGCAACTCGACATC
>JASIJN010000400.1 GCA_030050125.1 Streptosporangiaceae bacterium
CCGGACCCTGAGGCGCCGGTCGGTCCGGGTCGAGGGCCGCGTGACGCTGGCCGGAGGCCAGGTCACCGCGCTCGACCAGCGGGCGCTTCTGGCGCCGCTCGAGGGTGCGCTGCGCGCCATGTCCTGGGGGCTCGTGCTGCTGGCGGCCTCGCTGGCCGTGGCCAGGCTCGGCTAGCGCGAGACGGGGCGTAACGTCACAGGGCCTCGTGACGTTGCAGATAGTTCAGCGCGGTCCAGCCGATCGGGACCGGGAGCCAGAAGGTCACGGTCCGGAACAACAGCACCGAGCTGAACGCCACGGTGCCGTGCAGGCCGGCCGCGGTCAGCCCGGCCGACAGGGCGGCGTCGACGGTGCCGATGCCGCCGGGGATCGGGACGGCCGAGCCGATCGCGTTGCCGGTCAGGTAGACGACCGCCACGGCCACGAACGGGAGCGAGCCGCCGAACGCCCGGACGCAGACCGCGAGGCAGCCGATGTAGGTGGCGGTGATCAGCAGCGTGCCGCCGATCCCCTCGGCCAGCTTGACCGGCCGCTGGGCCAGGTCGAGCAGCCGCGGGATGACCTGGCCCAGCGTCGGGGTCAGCCGGGACCGCAGCAGCCTGCGGCCGGCCGGGACCGCGAGCCCCACCAGCACCAGGCCGACCAGGCCCGCCAGCACGAAGTACGACCACTCCGGCGGCCGGATCGAGGTCTCGTGCGTGGCGCCGGTCAGGGCGGCGAAGATCACCAGCAGGATAAGGTGCAGCACCAGCGCGACGACCTGTGCGACGCCCACGCTGGCCACCGCGTCGGCGGGCGCCACGTCGGCCTTGCGCAGGTAGCGGATGTTCAGCGCGGCGCCGCCCACCGCCGCGGGGGTGACCAGGGTCACGAACGAGCAGGCGACCTCGGCCAGGAAGGTCCGGACCGGCCTCAGGTGCTCGAGCACGAACCCGGACAGCTGCCAGGTGGCTCCGACATAGGTCAGCGCGGACAGGAGGAGCGCGGCCACGGTCCAGCGCCAGTCGGCGTGGCGCAGGACGTGGCTGAAGCTGGTCTTGGTCAGGTCGACGGCCAGGATGTAGGCCGCGAACACCACAGCGACCAGCGTGACCAGGGTGCGCAGCCGGATCCGCTCCAGCTGGACCGGCGCGGTCTCCGGCCCGAGCACGGCCGGGCGCAGCAGCTTCCTGAGGGCCGGCAGCACGTCCTTGTGGCGGCGGGTGGCGGCCCGGGTCGAGCGGTGCAGCGCGACCGGCTGGATCAGCGGCGCGACCGCGGCCAGTTCCTCCTCGCTGACCTTCTGCTGGCCGCTGCGGGCCGCCCGGTCCGGCCCGACCAGCAACGCCAGCTCGGCCAGGAGCTGGGCCAGGTCAAGCCGCAGCTGCAGGTCGCTCGCTGCCACGTCACCGTTGCCGGGATCGAGCAGCATGACCTCGCCGTTGCCGCGGTCGCGGGGGTGCGGCTGCGGTCCCAGGCCGTGACCCAGGTCGCCCCGGCCGTGATCGTCGCCGGTCAGCAGGATCCGGTCGGCGGTGAGCGCCCGGTGCGTGACCCGGCGGCTGTGCAACTGGAGCACGACGTCCCAGATCCGCCCGAGCTGCGCGTCCGTCGGGGGGCTGGCCAGCTCGGCCAGGGTGGTCCCGTCGTGGCTCTCGTTCGCCAGCACCGCCGCCTCTGGCCCCACCCTGATCAGCGCGCGCAGCCGCGGCGTCGGCACGCCCGCGTCCTCGGCGGCGTAGGTCAGCAGTGCCCGCCGCTCGATGGCGCGGTCCAGGGTCAGCGGGGCGCTGCGGGACACCTGGGTCCGCAGCCGGAGCCTGCGGTACAGCCGGTAGAACACGTCGGCCGCCTGCTGGTCCCGGTCGAAGACCGTGACGTCCAGCCGGCCGCCGCCGCGCAGGGTCGCGGCGTACCGCCGGGTCTCCGTGCCGGGGTCCAGGATCCGCCGCATCGCGACGACCGGCCCGTCCACCGTGCTGAGCGCCTCGGCGATCTCCACGGCCGACGGGCGCTCGGATACCACGCCCAGGGCGTACCGCACTCCCGCGCCGCACGCGATGCCCACCAGCAGGGTGATCAGCACCGAGAACACGGTCGTCTGCGCGTCGGCCAGGCTGGCCACCGCGTAGAAGGCGATGGCCAGCCAGAACACGCCGCGCCACCGGGGCCGGCCGGACAGGCCGATGACGGTGACGTAGGCGGTGAGCCCGGACAGGTACCAGTCGAGAGCGGGCACCCGCTTGTTGGCCGTGTGGACCGGGGTCAGCACGTCGTACAGGCCGCTGGCGGCGGGGTGCCTCAGCAGCAGGTTCACGGCCAGTACCACGCCCACGGTCATGCCGCCGGCGGCGATCCCCTCGGCCAGCCGCCGCGGCTGGCGGCGCAGGAGGACCCGGATGGCCAGGGCGGCGGGCAGGATCAGCAGGGCTATGTGGGCGACAAAGCCGATGAACGACAGCACGGCGGCCGGCAGCCGCTGGCTGGCCAGGACGATATCGATCTCGGCGCCGTTGGCGGCCGCCCTGGCGAGCAGCCCGAGCCCGGCCAGCAGCGCGATCTCGATCAGCGCGATGACGAAGCGCAGCAGGTCGGCCGGGATGCGGACCCGCGATTCCAGCTGATCCTCGACCTGAATCGCCCCGCGGGGCTTCGCGCCGGGACGCACCTGGATCACCGGAGCCTGGCCCGCGTTCTCGGCCGGCTGGGGGTCCTTCCCGGGGAGCGTCACCCTTAGATCGTTCCACCTGGGCGTCGCTACGCCCAGAGCGCACCCAATCGGCGATCAAACGGCCGGCGCTAGGTCACCGTCCGGCCGTTCAGCGGTAACCGCCGATCAGCGCATGGTAGAGCGCCGAGGTGTCCGGATGCGGCTCGCCGTCGGCGGCGATGTCGGTCATGGTGTCCAGGCACCGGCCCCAGGCCTCCCGGACCCCGGCCAGGTTGCCCGCGGCGTGCTCGGCGCGCATCAGCGC
>JASIJN010000401.1 GCA_030050125.1 Streptosporangiaceae bacterium
CATTCGATGGATCCGCTCGGCGCCACCAGCGCGGTGACCTCGCAGTCGGAAAGGAAGGCGTAGTCGGCGATGGGCGGGTACGGGGAGAACTCCCAGAGCGGCTCGCTCGACTCCTCCACGAACGCGTCGGTCAGCTGCGCGTCGAGCGGACAGCTGTCACGGGTTGTCAACTGCATCACCCCTCTGGCGGGCGGCCAGGTCGTCGATCCAGTCTTACAGGTGCCGGTTGCCCCGCCGAGCCCCCCGTCGGCGTGATCGCCGGCGAGCGGGCCGCGTCCGGATCCGTCCGCCGGTCGGGCACACTGGTCGGATGCCCCATCTCGACACACCTGACCCAAGGGACCCGCGCGGGCTGCGGGCCGACGCCCCCCTCCTGGACGCCTGGCTGACGATCACCGAGCAGGCCGAGGCGGGCAGGCTCATGCCCATGATCACGCCGGGGCACAAGCAGCGCACCGACCTGGTCGGCTCGGTCGTGGCCGGCGACGCCCCGCTGTACGGCGCGCTGGACACGATCAAGCACGCCGACGTGCTGCGCGCCGAGGGGGAAGCCCGGGCCGCGCGGCTGTGGGGCGCGGACTGGTGCCGGTTCTCGGTGGCCGGGTCGACGCACGGCAACCAGGCGCTGGCCCTGGGCGTGGGCTCGCCGGGCCAGGAGGTGATCATCACCCGGATCCTGCACCGGTCGCTGCTGCTCGGGCTGGTGCTGGCCGGGCTGCGCCCGGTGTGGGTGCGCCCGGAGATGGATCCGGCGTCCGGACTGCCCGCGGCGGTGGCCGTGGACAGCGTGCGGGCCGCGCTCGCCGACCACCCGGGGGCCTGCGCGGTGTTCCTCGGGGACCCGTCCTACGTCGGCACGATCGGCGACCTGGCCGGTCACGCCGACGTGGCCCATCGGGCCGGGGTCCCGCTGATCGTGGACGCGGCCTGGGCGGCGCACCTGGGATTCCACCCCGACCTGCCGCCGCACGCGCTCGCGGCCGGCGCGGACGCGATGGTGACCAGCGCGCACAAGGCGCTGCCCGCGTGCGCCCAGGGGGCTCTGGTGCTGGCCCGGACCGAGCGGCTGGACGCGGCCCGGCTGGACCGGGCGTTCGAGGCCACCCACACCACCAGCCCGGCGGGCTCGATCATGGCCAGCATCGACGCCGCCCGGGCCCTGCTGGCCCGCGACGGCAAGGACCTGTGCGCGCGGCTGCTGCGCGGCGTCGCCGCGGCCCGGCAGCGGCTGCGCCAGGTGCCCGGGCTCGACGTGCTCGACGGCCCCGGGGTGGAGCCGACCAAGCTCGTCGTCCTGCTGGCCGGGACCGGCGCGCACGGGAAGGCCGTGGAGGCCGACCTGATCGCGGCCGGGATGCCGGTGGAGATGGCCGACCGGGACACCGTGGTCCCGATCGTGGCCATCGCCGACGACGAGGCGCAGATCGCGGCGTTCGCCGACACGCTGGCGGCCGCGATCGAGCGCCACCGCGGCGCCCTGCGGCATCCGGTCGCGACCGCGGCCTGGACGGTCGAGCCGCAGACGATCCTCGCGCCGCGGGAGGCGTTCTTCGCCGCCAACCGGTCCGTCCCCGCCGACGCCGCGGTCGGCCGGATCAGCGCCGAGCTCATCGCGCCCTACCCGCCGGGCGTTCCGGTGCTGGCGCCCGGCGAGCTGATCACGGCCCAGGCCCTGGACGCGCTGCGCGAGGTCCAGGCCGACGGCGGGCGCATTGCCTACGCTGCCGACCCCACCCTGGCCACGCTCCAGGTCATCGCCGACTGACCCGCCGCTCAGACCGGCCATGCTCCTGTCCGGCACCGGCCGGGCGCAAACCGGTAAGCGCCGCCGCCCGGACCGCGCCCGGCACCCGAGGGCCTGCGACAATCGGGTCGTCCGAGCCGGCCAGCCGAGGGAGGCTGTCATGTCGTTGGCCATGAGCGTCGCGGAGCGGGAGCAGTTCCTGGCCGGACTGCACGTCGGGGTGCTCAGCGTGGCCGCGGCGGGGGACGGGGAGGCGGGCGGGAGCCGGGCGCCGCTGGCCGTGCCCGTCTGGTACGACTACCGGCCCGGCGGCCGGGTGAGCGTGATCACCGGCCGCAATTCGCGCAAGGGCCTGGCCATCGTGGCCGCGGGCCGGATGAGCCTGTGCGTGCAGGACGAGAAGCCGCCGTACCGCTACGTCAGCGTCGAGGGGCCGGTGGAGATGGAGGAACTCGATCCCGCCGAGCGGCTGGCCATGGCGCGCCGCTACCTGGGGACCGCGGGCGGGGATCGCTACGTGGCCGGCAACCCCGATCCGTCGGGCGAGGGCGCGATGTTCCGGATGACCCCGCAGCACTGGCTCAGCGTCGACTACGGCAAGCGGTGAGCCGCCTGGCGCGGGTGCCATGCTGGCCAGATGGGCGACGTCGGCATGCGCTTTGACGAGGACCTCCGGTTCTTCCTCGCGCCGCGCCTGCGGCGGGAGCCGGCCGTGGCGGTGGCCAACGACGGGACCTCGACCGTCGGCCACCTGGTCACCTCGCTCGGCGTGCCGCTGACCGAGGTGGGCGCGCTGACCGTCGGCGGCCGTGCGGTGCCCGCGTCGTACCGGCCCGCCGACGGGGACGTGGTGGACGTGCGCACGGTGACCCGGCCGCAGCGGCTGCCGCTGGCCCCTCTGCGCTTCGTCCTCGACGTGCATCTCGGCACCCTGGCCCGCCGGCTCCGCCTGGTCGGCGTGGACTGCGCCTACTCCAACCACGCCACCGACGACGACCTGGTCGCGCAGGCCAACGCCGAGGACCGGGTGCTGCTCACCCAGGACCGGGGGCTGCTGCGCCGCAAGGCGCTGCGGCACGGCGGCTACGTCCGCGGCGCCCGGCCCGACCAGCAACTGCGGGATGTGCTGGAACGGTTCGCGCCCCCGCTGGCGCCCTGGACCCGCTGCAGCAGGTGCAACGGCCGCCTGCACCAGGTGCCCAAGTCCGACGTGGCGGACGGGCTGCTGCCCGGTACCCGCCGCACCTACCAGGAGTTCGCCCGCTGCTCGGGCTGCGGCCAGGTCTACTGGCGCGGAGCCCACAACCGGCGCCTCGACCGGATCGTCGCCGCCGCGAGCGCCGCCGTCGCGCCGGGCCAGGACCAGGACCGGGGCGCGGCGCCGGCCGGCTGACCGTCTCCGGCCCGCACCCCCCACCACAGACCGAACGGCGGGAACCCTGCCCATGAACGACATCCCCACCCGGGCCAGCGCGGTCATCGTCGGGGCCGGCATCGTCGGCAACAGCCTGGCCTACCACCTGGGCCGGCTCGGCTGGCGCGAACTGCTGCTGGTCGGCAAGGGCCCGATGCCCAACCCGGGCGGCTCGACCGGCCACGCGTCCAACTTCATCTTCCCGGTCGAGTACTCGAAGATGATGATGGAGCTCACCGCCGACAGCACGCGGCAGTACCAGGAGCTGGGCGTGCACACGACCAGCGGCGGGATCGAGGTGGCCAGGACCGAGGCGCGCATGCAGGAGCTGCGCCGTCGCTGCTCGGCCGCGAAGGCGTGGGGGATACCGGCCCAGCTGATCTCCCCGGCCGAGGTGGCCAAGCTGGTCCCCTACCTGGACGAGTCGGTGATCCTCGGCGGGGCCCACTTCCCCACGGTCGGCGTGGTCGACCCGCTGCGGGCCGGGACGCTGATGCGCGACGAGGCGCAGCGGATCGGCGCGCTGCGGGTGCTGGCCGGGACCGAGGTGCTCGGCATCGACGTCGGCCGCCGCGGCCACGTCACCGGGGTGCGGACCAGCAAGGGCGACATCGAGACCGAGGTCTGCGCGATCTGCTGCGGGGTCTGGTCGCCGCGGATCGCCAGGATGGCGGGGGCCAGGATCCCGCTCACCCCGGTCGTGCATCAGATGATCAGCGTCGGCCCGGTCCCGCTGTTCGCCGGCACGCGGGGCGAGATCACCTACCCGATCGTCCGCGACATGGACGCCGGCATGTACGAGCGCCAGCGCCACGGCGACATGCAGGTGGGATCGTACGCCCACCAGCCCATCATCGTGTCGCCCGACGACATCCCCTCGGTCGGGGACGCGGCGGCGTCCCCGACCGAGTTGCCGTTCACCAAGGACGACTTCGACCCGCAGCTGCTACGGGCGCGGGAGCTGATGCCGGACCTGCTCGGCGACGAGCAGGTCAGCATCAGGTACGCCATCAACGGCCTCATCTCGATGACCCCGGACGGGCACCCGGTGCTGGGCGAGACGCCCGAGGTGCCCGGGCTGTGGTCGGTCGCGGCCAGCTGGATCAAGGAGGGGCCCGGCATCGGCCGCGCCGTCGCGGAGTGGATGTGCGGGCTGCCGCCGGAGATCGACATCCACGAGGCGGACATCGCCCGGTTCTACGGTCACCAGCGCACCACCTCGCACGTGACCGCGCGGGCCCGCGAGGGGTTCAACAAGATCTACGGGATCGTGCACCCGGCCGAGCAGTGGGAGTCGGGGCGCCCGGTCCGGCTGAGCCCGGTTTACGACCGCGAGCGCGACCTCGGCGCGGTGTTCATCGAGACCGCCGGGTGGGAGCGGCCCAACTGGTACGAGTCGAACGCCGCGCTGCTCGAGCGTTACCGGGGTCAGCTGATGGAACGAGAGGCCGAATGGGATGCGCGCTGGTGGTCCCCGATTATCAACGCCGAGCACCTGGCGTTGCGTAACTTCTGCGGTCTGGTCGACCTTTCGGCGTTCGCGGTGTTCGACGTGGTCGGCCCCGGAGCGCTGGCGGCCGTGCAGTCGGTCGCGGTCGCGCAGATGGATGTGAACGTGGGCCGGGTCGTGTACACCTCGCTGCTGGACGAGCGCGGCGGGTTCCGCGGCGACCTGACGATCACGCGGCTGGGGCCGCGCCGGTTCCGGGTGGTGACCGGCGGCGCGACCGGGATGGCGGACCTCAAGTGGTTCGCCGACCATCTGCCGGGGGAGGGCGGGCGGGAGCCGGAAGCCGCGTCGATCGTCGACCTGACCTCGGCATGGACGACGCTCGGGCTGTGGGGACCGCGGGCCAGGCAGGTGCTGGCCTCGGTGACGTCCGGTGACCTGTCGAACCAGGGCTTCGGGTTCGGCACCTGCCGGGAGCTGGAACTCGGCGGCGTCACCGTGCTGGCCTCGCGGATCTCCTTCGTCGGCGAGCTCGGCTGGGAGCTGCACGCGCCCATGGAGGAGGGCCGCCGGGTCTGGGACACGATCTGGGACGCCGGGCAGCCGCACGGGCTGGTGCCGGTCGGCATCGGGGTGTACGGCACCACCGGCAGGCTGGAGAAGGGCTACCGCGCCTACGGCGCCGAGCTGGAGAGCCGCTACGACCTGGTCGAGGCCGGGTTGGCCCGGCCGTCGGTCAAGCAGCAGCCGTTCGTCGGCCGGGAGGCCTACCTGGCGCAGCGGTCGTCGCCGCCGTGCGCGGTGCTGTGCACGCTGACCGTGGACGACCACCGGTCGGCCTCCGGGCAGCTGCGCTACATGCTGGGCGGCGAGCCGATCCTGACCGCCGCGGGCGAGCCGCTGGTCGACGCGAAGGGCCGGCGCTCCTACGTCACCAGCGCGGGCTCCGGGCCCTCGGTGGGCAAGCACCTGCTCATGGCCTACCTGCCCGCCGGGCACGCGGAGGCCGGCCGGGCTCTGGCCGTCGAGTACATGGGCGAGCGCTACCCGGTCACGGTGGCGGTGGCCGGCTCGACCCCGTTGTTCGACCCGGAGAACTTGCGGATCAGGAGCTGACCGCCGGAGGGCGGTTTCGGCGGTCGCGTGATCGTGCTCGCGCTCCGACATCGCCTGTGTGAACGCGAGGTTGCTGTGGATCATTCTGTGGATGACCCGGTGGATAAGGCTGCCCGGCCGGGGGACAACGCGCCGTCCCCTGTGGATGACCAAAGAATCTCGAAAGACCTGCGGCAAAGGCCTTGTGCGGCGGCTGATGATGGGCGTAGAAAAGCTCTCACCACTAAAGACGGGAACCAACCGGGGGCCACCCCGGGGACGTCCGGAAGGCCGGGAAACCGGCGCTCTGGCGGGTGCCCGACGGCGGTGGCGGCCCGCGGACACGGTTGCCGAGTAATCGGCGGGCTAGCACCGCGGCGCCTGGCTAGGCCCCTCCATCTCATACATGGAGGGGCCTAGTCCTATTTTGCCCTAACGCCGGCGATGGGCCGACAGCGACACGCCGAGATCTTTTCCCAAATCGCCGGGTCGGGACCTGGCGGGCCGCGCGGCACCGGGCGCACGGGCGCCGGCCGCGACGCCGCCTCCCGCGGAATCT
>JASIJN010000402.1 GCA_030050125.1 Streptosporangiaceae bacterium
AGCGTGGTCGCCTCTTCCCCCATGGTCCAGTCCCCGGACAGGGCCCACTGGTTGAGCCCCATCCGCGCCGGGACGGTGTAGGCGTGTGGGTTGTCCGCCACTGGGCCGCCGGGGGAGGCGAAGTTCTCGGTGCGCGCATAGCCGGTGTAGTTTTCCGGTGATCGCAGGCTCTCCCAGTCGGCCGGGGCTTCCAGGCCGCGGGCCACGACCGGGACCTGGTCCGTGCTGCCGCCATGTCCGGCCTCGGCTAGCAGCTGCTGGATCACCATTTCCGACTGGCCGTATTCGCCCTCGCCGAAGTGATGGTGCCGGATGCGCCCCTGCGCGTCGGCGAAGTAGAGCGCGGGCCAGTAGTGATTTGCGAAGGCCTGCCACACTGCATAGTTGCTATCGATGGCGACCGGGTACGTGATCCCCATCTCCGCCACGGCCCGGCGGACGTTCTCGGGGTTGTGCTCGAACGAGAACTCCGGCGTGTGCACGCCGATCACCACCAGCCCCTGGCCGGAGTATTTCCCGGCCCAGGCGCGGAGGTAGGGAAGCTGGCGCAGCCAGTTGATGCAGGTATAGGTCCAGAAGTTCACCACCGCCACCTTCCCGCGCAGCCCGGCGGGTGTCAGTGGCTCCGAGTTGAGCCACCCGGTCGCGCCGTCCAACGACGGCAGCTCACCCTCAACGGGCAGGCGAGCCGAGGCCACATGCAGCCCGGCCGGCACGCGCCAGTGTGCTCCCATGACAATGCCCTCCCGTTAGCCTGCTGTCCCGGCCCGGTGCCCGGCCGGTGCCTCGCTAGCGTAGTGACCGGAACGCGGCGCGGAGTTCGGAGCTGAACAGCGTGGGCTCCTGCCAGGCGGCGAAGTGGTTCCCCCTGTCAACCTCGTTGAAGTAGATGAGATTGGGGTAGGCCCGCTCGGCCCAGCTGCGCGGCGCCTGGTAGATCTCGTGCGGGAAGACGCTCACGGCCGCCGGGATGGACACGTTCTTGGCGTCGAAGAAGCCGACCGTGTTCTCCCAGTACAGGCGTGCTGAGGAAACCCCGGTGTTCGTGAACCAGTAGAACGTGATGTTGTCGAGGACTTCGTCCCGGGTCAGGTTGCCGACGGGGTGCCCGGAGAAGGCATCGGCGATGTCCTGATAGCTGGCCGCGTCGTGGTTGATCATCCAGGCGGCCAGGCCGACGGGCGAGTCCGCTATGCCGTAAAGGGTCTGCGGCTGCGTCCCCATTTCCACGCCGTAGCCGACGCCCTTCGTAAAGAAGTCGTTCAGCTGCTCGTACGTGCGGCTCTCTTCGGCGGACAGGCCGGCCGGCGGCGGGCCGCCGGCCCCCAGGACGTTTTGCGCCAGCGCCGTTGAAACATCGGCCGGGATAACGCCGGGCATGTTGGTGTGCATGCCGATCAGTCCGGTGGGTGCCTGGGAGGCCATCACGTCCGTGACGATCGCGCCCCAGTCGCCGCCTTGAGCCACGTACAACTCGTAGCCGAGGCGCTTCATCAGCTCGGCCCAGGCATGTGCGAGGCGAGTAGGACCCCACCCCGTGTCGCGCGGCTTGCCGGAGTACCCGTAGCCCGGCATCGACGGGATCACGACGTCGAAGGCGTCGGACGCGCTCGCGCCGTGGGCGGTGGGGTTGGTAAGCGGGTCGATGATCTCCAGCATCTCGATCACCGAGCCGGGCCACCCGTGCGTAATGATGATCGGCAACGCCTTCTCGTGAGGCGAGCGGACGTGGATGAAATGGATGTCCAGCCCCTCGATCTCGGTCATGAAGTGCGGCAGGGCGCTCAGTTTCGCCTCGAACCTGCGCCAGTCGTACTCTGCCGCCCAGTAGCGCGCGAGTTCCTGGATCACCGCCAGCTGCACGCCCTGCGAATGGTCGGCGACGAGCTCGGGGTCGGGCCAGCGGGTGGCCCTGATACGCGCCCGCAGGTCCTCGAGTTCCGCATTGGGGATGGCCGGGACCGTGAACGGCCGGATCGCCGTGGCGCCCGGTGAGGTTTCGGTCATGCCAGACATGTGGGTCTCCGTGGTTGGTTGGGTGGTCGATGTGGAGCAGGCGGTCATCGACGGAGCCAGAGATCTCCGGGCCGTGGCTAGGCCCTACCCGCTCGCGAACCCGCGACACCCGGCCGCCGCATGAATGGCCCCTGGGTCATGGTCCCGGCGACGGCGCATACTAGGAGACCTGCCAGGGTAGTCTCGCGTGGTGCGCCGCGGCGAAGATCATCCAGCGCCAGCTCCCCGCACGACCACCGTTGCCCGCCCGGCCAGCAGAGGAGAAGGCAATGAGCAGCAAGCCGAGCATCGTGCTCGTCCATGGCTTCTGGGGCGGTGCGGCCCATTGGGCGAACGTCATCATCGAGCTGAACCGGCGTGGTTACGACTCGCTCCACGCGGTGGAGAATCCCTTGACGTCCCTCGCGGACGACGTCGGGCGTACCCAGAAGATGGTCAGGCAGGTGGACGGGCCCGTGCTGCTCGTCGGTCATTCCTACGGCGGGGCGGTGATCACTCAGGCCGGTGACCTACCGAACGTCGTCGGGCTCGTGTACGTCGCCGCATTCGCTCCCGACGCCGGCGAAAGCCCTGCGCAGATCGGCGACTGGCGGGTGGCCCAGGCCGCGGCGGCCGGAAACATCGCGCCCGACTCCGACGGCTTCATCTGGATCAAGCAGGACAAGTTCCAGGAGAGCTTCTGCCAGGACCTGTCCGCGGACGAGGCGCTTGTGATGGCCGTGACGCAGAAGGCGCCGGTCGGATCGACGGCTGCGGACAGCATCTCCGACCCGGCATGGAAGAAGAAGCCGAGCTGGTACCAGGTGTCGACGAACGACCGCATGATTCACCCGGACACCGAGCGCCAGATGGCCGAACGCATAAAGCCAAGGAGCACGATCGAACTTGATGCCAGCCATGCCTCACTGGCGTCACAACCAGCGGCGATAGCAGCCCTGATCGACCAGGCCGCGACGTCTCTCACTTAGCGCACGCAGCGCCGAGCCAAGCCTGACCTAGCGCCAGGACGGCTGCGACTGCGCCCGCGATCGTTCGGCCGATCTCACGGTCAAATGACGGTCAAACGAGCAACAGCCTGACCGGGTCGATCCAGTCAGGCTGTCTGGCTAGAACTAATGGTCGGGGTGGCCGGATTTGAACCGGCGGCCTCTTCGTCCCGAACGAAGCGCGCTGCCAAGCTGCGCTACACCCCGCGCCGACCGCTCCCGAAGTCTAGCGGACCCTGACCACTGTCGCGTTCAGCTGTCCCCGTCTCGCGGCACCAAGGTCAGCAGCGCCGCCTCCGGCCGGCAGGCGAGGCGGAACGGTGCCCAGGGCGAGGTGCCCAGGCCGCCCGACACGTGCAACCACGGCCGCCTCGGATCGGGTCCCGCGGCCGGGTGCCGGTGCAGCCCGCTCGCGCGCTCCGGCTCGATGCCGCAGTTGGTCACCACCGCGCCGACCCAGGGCAGGCAGACCTGGCCGCCGTGGGTGTGCCCGGCCAGCAGGAGGTCGTAGCCGTCCTCGGCGAACCTGTCCATGACCGAGGGCTCCGGCGAGTGCATCACGCCCAGGCGCAGGTCGGCGGACGGATCCGCCGGCTGGGCGATCTCGTCGTAACGGTCCCGGCTGATGTGCGAGTCGTGTACCCCCGCCACCTCGATGTCCAGGTCTGCCGCTTTGATCCGGCCGCGCCGGTTATTGGCGTCCAGCCAGCCCGCCGCCTCCATGCTGGCGCCGAGTTCGGCCCAGGGCAGGTCGGGCGTCGTCCGGCGCGGGTGCAGCGTGCTGTCTCGCCACAGGTAGCGCACCGGGTTCCTTGGCTTGGGCGAATACAGGTCATTCGAGCCATAGACGAACACGCCCGGCCGGTCGAGGAGCGGGCCGAGCGCCTCGAGGAACGGCAGCACGGCGTCGGGGTGGGCGATCGAGTCACCGGTGTTGACGACGAGGTCGGGCTGCAGGGCATCCAGCGACCTGATCCAGGACAGCAGCCGGTGCCGGCCGGGGGTGAGGTGCGCGTCGGAAATGTGCAGCAGCCGCAAGGGCCGGGTGCCGGGCGCGAGCACGGGGACCTCATAGCGGCGCAGCACGAACCAGTTGCGCTCGATCACGGTCGCGTAGCCGAGAAGGCCCGCGCCGACGGTCGCGGCGGCGATGAGGGCTTGTCGTCGCATCCACATATGGTGCCATGTCCGGGGCACTGGTTCGTGCGGGCGCGGCGCGCGCAGGACGCGGCAGGGGGCAGTATGGCCTCATGGCTGGACTGAAGGATCGGCTTCGCGCCGACCTCACCACGGCGATGAAGGCGCGCGACGAGGTTCGGGTCAGGACGCTGCGCATGGTCCTCACGTCGGTCACCAACGAGGAGGTCGCCGGCGACTCCGCCCGTGAACTGAGCGATGACGAGGTGCTCCGGCTCCTGGCCAGGGAGGCCAGGCGGCGGCGCGAGGCGGCAGACGCGTTCGAGGCGGCCGGACGCAGCGATCAGGCCGCGGCCGAGCGGGCGGAGGACCGGGTCCTGGCCGAGTACCTTCCCGCGCAGCTCGACGACGACGAGCTGGCCGCGATCGTCGCCGAGGTGATCAGCCAGACCGGTGCCTCGGGCATGTCCGCGATGGGCCAGGTGATGAAGGCGGTGACGCCTCGCGTGGCCGGGCGGGCCGAGGGCGGACGGGTGGCGGCCGAGGTCCGCCGCGCGCTGGCCGGTTAGACCGGCTAGCCCTGCGCGGCCGAGTCACCCCCCATGGCCGGCAGGCCGTGCAGGCCCCGCAGGCCAGCAGACCTCCAGGTCGGCAGACTCAGGGGCCAGCTGAGCGCTTGGCTCGGGCTTTCGCGGGTACTGGCTCATCAGCCCGTCACGTAAGCAAAGGTGTATTCCCCGTCGATCGCGGTGCAGCTTCCGGACACCACGGTCGGGGTAAGGGTAATCCCGTATGCACCTAGCTCCTGGTAAGTGTGACTGGCAACGACTTCCGGCACGTTATCGGCACCTTGGATCTGAACGGTCTGCAAGGGCGATCCGTCGCCCCAGGAGATCTGGTCGCTGAACGTGCAGTCTGAGGTATCCCCGATGTTCTCGGCCTCAAGGACGACCGTCGGGTCAGAGCTTCGGCAGTAGGTCTGATCCGGCTCCAGCAGCACGCACTGGGCGCTCGGCACGGAGGGCGTGGTAGGTGACGGGCTCGGCCCTGTCCCGGGGCTGCCCGGGCTGGACGGCTGCTGCGGGCTGGTCGGCGGCGTGCTGGACGGATAAGTCGTCGGGATGGTGGACGGCGGGGGCAGGCACTCCGTGGGCACGCCCGGGAACGACTCCAGGGCTATGTACAGGTCCCGTGGTGACACGTACACGTTGATGAGCTGCAATTTCTTGAGCGTGTTCGGGAAGTCGATGATGTAGGTGGCCTTGTCGTAAAAGGCTTCGGCTTTGCCCGCCTGGCCGGGAATGGGTATGACACTGACAACGCAAGCGCGCCAGTCAACCGTGTAGGGGTTGAGGGGAATGGGCACCGGGCCGCGAACGTGCTTCTTAACGTCGAGGCCGAGATCATGATGCTTCACCATTTGTGAGCAGCCGCCAGTAGATAAGGCCAGCGTTGCGAGGAGGACAGCGGCCAGCAGCTTCTTCCGGGTCATGGTAGCCATAGCCAGATGCCTGGCGAGGGCGGCCACAGCGGACCTGAGGATGCCTCTCATGACTTACCCCCCTATGAAGGCAACCCTTCCGATGTGTCTACACCGGCGGGCCAGGCGCGACAAGGGGAGAGGGCTGGCTGTCAGGCAGGACAACTACTAGGCGCGACAGCCAGGCAGCCCCGCACGGCCAGCTACTGAAAATCAGCGGACAGCTGCCGAATCAGCCGGGCAGCTCAAGATCGCGAAAGATCGAGGTCACGGCTCCTGAATCGTGGCCAAGGGGTCGAACAGGGTGGCCGTGGGAGGCCCGCCGCCTCCCGGGCCGCCGCCGTGTCCGCCGCCGCCTCCGGCCCCGCCACCGCCGCCGCCGTGGTGACCGGGGTTGGGCGGCTTGGGTGAGCTGAAGCCGTTGCCCATGGAGAAGAACGGACTGTCTCCCGGCAAGGGGATGAACTGGGCAGGCGGGCTGCCCAGGTCCGCGTTCGCGAACGTCATCTGCCAGGTCGCGGCGGGAGCGTTGTCGCCGTACATCTGGCCCGGGCAGTCCAGTTCCCCGCCGAACGCGGGGTCCTCGTGGTAACAGGAGTTCTGGCCCAGCATCGCCCCGGACCCGGTGGGATCGTTCGGGTTGAAGACCGACACGTACCCGGCCAGCCGGGGCGTGTACCCGCCGAAGGCGGCGTAGTAGCCGCCGTTGGCGGTGCCGGTCTTGCCGGCCTCCGGCACCCCGGTTCCGCGGCCGGCCGCGGTGCCGGTCTGCAGGACGCCCTGCAGGATAAAGGTGGCGGCCTCGGCGACCTCGGGCGACAGCGCGCGGTGGCAGTCCGCTGACTGCACCGGCAGGCTGGCGCCGCTGCTGGTGAGGATCTGGCTAATGGCGATCGGGGCGCAGTAGATGCCGTTCGCCGCCACCGTCGCGTAGGCCGCGGCCATGCTCATCGGCGCGACCGGCTCCGAGCCCAGCGTGAACGAGGGGTTGTTGTCGGCCGAGTCCGTCTGGCCGACCGCCGGGTCCGGGTGAAGCAGCGACCCGCCGTTGACGAACGTCATGCCGAGGCTGACCGCGGTCTTGACCACGTTGCACAGCCCGACCTTCTGCTCCAGGTGGGCGAAGAACACGTTGATCGACTGCGTGGTGCCGTTGTACAGCGTGAAGATGCCCTTCCCGGCCCCCTCGGCGTTATGCACGGTAAAGGGAGCGGTCTGCTCGCCCTCGCAGTTGTAGTACGGGCCGATGGTGCTCGGCGACACGATCGCCTGGCTGAACCCGAACGGCACCCCCTCGTTCAGCGCCGTCAGCAGGGTGAATATCTTGCTCGACGAGCCGGTCTGGACGCCGCTGGTGCTGCCGTCGTACTTGGTAAGTGCCGCGTAGTCGACCGTCGTCTGGCCGGGGCCGGTGCCGTAGGGCCGGTCCACCGCGATCGCGCGGATCTTGCCGGTGCCGGGCTGGATCAGCACCTCGGTGTCCACGTTCCCGCCGGGGTTGTAGGCACCCGAATTCGGCGGCTCGACGTAGTCGACCGCGTCCTGCGCGGCGCGCTGGTCCTGCGGGTCCAGGGTGGTATAGATCTTCAAGTCGCCGGTGGTGTTCAGCGCCGCGTAAGCCTTCGCGTAGGCCTTGTCGACGCGCATCGAGGCC